>NZ_JBXAJH010000015.1:0-131660 GCF_058797075.1 Acidovorax sp. GW823-FHT02H02
AAAATAAAAAGGGAACGTGAAACACGTTCCCTTTTTACTGCCAATCAGATCAAGCCAAGCTTAACTGACTGGCATTGCCCCGAAGGGGCCTTCCGCTCAAGACAAACTGCGGGCGAGCGGCTCAGTAACTGTCGCCGCCACCATAGCCGCCACCGCTGCGGCCGCCATTGCGTGAGCCCGTGCCGTAGGGGCTGCGGAAACCGCCCTCGCTGCGTCCACCACCGCCGTAGCCGCCACCATCACCTCGGCCACCACCTCCATAGCCACCGCCGCCGCCTTCACGGCCACCACCGTAGCCACCACCACCGCCACCGCCGTATCCGCCGCCACCACCGCTGCGGCCGCCACCGTAGCCACCACCACCGCCAAAACCTCCACCACTGCGGGGCGGACGTGGCTCCATCGGGCGGGCTTCATTGACAACGATGCCACGGCCTCCCAGGGATTGGCCGTTCATGCCCTGAATGGCCGCCTGCGCTTCGGCATCGCTGCCCATCTCGACGAAGCCAAAGCCCTTGGAGCGACCCGTATCGCGTTCCATCATGACCTTGGCGCTTGTTACGGCACCAAATTGACCAAAGGCCTGTTCCAGATCGCTGTCGCGCACCGAATAAGGCAGGTTGCCGACATACAGTTTGTTGCCCATCACGGGACTCCTCAAAAACACATGGATAAAGCGATGGAGTCCCGAAAACGCAGCCAGTTGATCTCAACGAAGCCTTCAGCGCGAAACCGACGGATCACCGCAAACTTTTAGGCGAGAAAAACCCCGCAAACTGAATATGTCGCACAGTTTTTGGGAAAACGCAAGTGCTTTTGCCCGCTGTGGCAGCAATGCTGCAGCCATGAAAAAAGGAGCCCTGAGGCTCCTTGTTTTCCGGTGGCAGGTGCAAGCACCTGCTGAACGGTCTTAGTAGCTGTTACGGCCACCGCCGTAACCGCCACCACCACCGCCGTAGCCACCGCCGCTACGGCCACCGCCGTAACCGCCGCCGCCATTGCCGCCACCGAAGCCACCGCTACGGGGAGCGCGTGGCTCCATGGGGCGGGCTTCGTTGACCACGAGGTCACGGCCACCGAAATTCTGACCATGCACACCCTGGATGGCGGCTTGTGCTTCGGCATCGCTGCCCATTTCGACAAAGCCGAAACCCTTGGAGCGGCCGGTGTCGCGCTCCATCATGACCTTGGCGCTGCCGACCGAGCCGTACTGGCTGAAGGTCTGCTGCAGGTCTTCGTCGCGGAAAGAGTAGGGCAGGTTGCCCACGTAAAGTTTGTTGCCCATGAAGGACTCCTGAAAAAACATGAAAACGCGATGGGAGTCCTACGCAATCAACAAACCTGTGACGACTTCAAAGACGCGAAACTGACCAATCACCGCTAACTTAACTGCTTTCCTGCTAGGCAGAAAAAGCCAAGCCATTATCAATCACTTTTATGCGCTGCGCGGATATTTATTTCTAAGGAGAAAATTTTCGGGTAGAAAACGTTGTAAGGGATCCGGGGAACACGTTGCACTAAAATAGCGCCGTCTTTGGGGAGTAGCCCGCCCGGTCGCACAAGGCGCCGGGGGCTTGCGTCAACACACTTGGGTTCCCACAACCTATGGCGCACGCGGCTTGTGATGAGCTGGGCGAGACCATTGACTGCATGCCGATCCATTGGCCGGAGTCGGTGTGCGGTCAATGCGTTCACCACCCATCCGGCCGGATCGGACCCCCCTCCCCATGGAAGCCTTTTTTGTTTCTACCGCCATCGTCGCCCTCGCCGAGATGGGCGACAAGACCCAGTTGCTGGCGCTGGTGCTGGCCGCGCGTTTCCGAAAACCCTGGCCCATTGTGCTGGGCATCCTGGTCGCCACGCTGGCCAACCACGGGTTGGCGGGGGCTGTTGGCGCCTGGGTGACCACGTTGGTGGGACCACAGATGTTGCGCTGGATTCTGGGTGCCTCCTTCATTGCCATGGCGGTGTGGATGCTGATCCCCGACAAGCTCGATGAAGGCGATGCCGACGGTTCGCCGCGCTGGGGAGTGTTCGGCACCACGCTGGTGGCTTTTTTCCTGGCCGAGATGGGCGACAAGACGCAGATCGCCACCGTCATGCTGGCGGCGCAGTACAACGCCTACCTGTGGGTGGTGGCCGGAACCACGCTGGGCATGATGCTGGCCAATGCGCCCGTGGTCTGGCTGGGCGACCGCATCACGCGCCTGGTGCCCATCCGCATCGTGCACCTTGTGTCGGCAGCCATTTTCGTGGTCCTCGGGCTGGTGGCGATTTTTGCGCCGGCCTGATGGGCCAGCGTCGCCGCCGGGCGGCCCTTTTGGTATATTTGCCGCACGCGCCGATTTGCCACAGCTTGCGGGCGCTTAATAAATTCTGCTAAAGACCCGTCCGACACATCCCGGCCTCGTTTTTAGCGACGCCGGGTTTTTTTATGTCGTTCATTGCCACACCCCAGACCATGCATTTTCCGGAGGTGCTGCCGCTGCAAAGCGGCGCATCGCTCCGTGATTACCACCTGGCTTACGAAACCTACGGCACCCTCAATGCCGATGCGTCCAACGCCGTGCTGGTGTGCCACGCCCTCAACGCCTCGCACCATGTAGCCGGCGTGTACGAGGGCCAGGACAAGAGCGAGGGCTGGTGGGACAACATGATCGGCCCCGGCAAGCCGGTGGATACCAACCGGCTCTTCGTGATCGGCGTGAACAACCTGGGCTCGTGCTTCGGCTCCACCGGACCCATGCACCTGCACCCGGATACCGGCGAGGTCTACGGTGCCGATTTTCCCGTGGTCACGGTGGAGGACTGGGTCAATGCCCAGGCCCGGCTGCTGGAGCGGCTGGGCATCACGCAGCTGGCCGCCGTGCTGGGCGGCAGCCTGGGCGGCATGCAGGCCTTGAGCTGGACGCTGCAGTACCCCGAACGGGTGCGCCATGCCGTGGTGGTGGCCAGCGCGCCCAACCTCACGGCCGAGAACATCGCCTTCAACGAAGTGGCGCGCCGCGCCATCGTCACCGACCCCGACTTCCACGGCGGCCATTTTTACCGCCACGGCGTGATCCCGAAGCGCGGCCTGCGCATCGCGCGCATGATCGGCCACATCACGTATTTGAGCGACGACGTGATGAACGAGAAGTTCGGCCGCAGTCTGCGTGCCCCCACGCTCCCCGCTTCGCGTGGTTCGCTGTCCCCCGAGGGGACTGGTCCGGCTCGGGGCGGCCCAACGCCGGATCTCCGCGATTATTTGTACAGCACCCAGGACATCGAGTTTCAGATCGAAAGCTACTTGCGCTACCAGGGCGACAAGTTCAGCGAGTATTTCGACGCCAACACCTACCTGCTGATCACGCGCGCGCTCGATTACTTCGATCCGGCGCGCGGCCATGGCGGCGACCTCACCCAGGCGCTGGCACGCGCCACGGCCAAATTTTTGCTGGTCAGTTTCACCACCGACTGGCGGTTTTCTCCCCGGCGCAGCCGCGAGATCGTGAAAGCCTTGCTCGACAACCGACGCAGCGTGAGCTACGCCGAAATCGATGCCCCCCACGGGCATGATGCCTTTTTGCTCGATGACGCCCGTTACATGAACGTCATGCGCTCTTACTTCGATAGCATTGCAAAGGAGCTGGCATGACCGAGAAAACCACGATGCAAGCCATTGCCCGCATGGTTCCACCCGGCTCGCGCGTGCTCGACCTGGGTTGTGGCGACGGCGCCATGCTGTCCTACCTGCAACGCGAACGAGGCTGCAGCGGCTACGGCATCGAGATAGCCGACGCCAACGTGCTGGCCTGCGTGCAGCGCGGGGTGGACGTGATCCAGCTCAACCTCGACGAGGGCCTGGCCATGTTTGGCGACAACTCTTTCGACGTGGTGCTGCAGATCGACACCCTGCAGCACCTGCGCAACGCCGAGGTCATGCTGCGAGAAACCGCCCGCGTGGGTCGCACCGGCGTGGTGGCCTTCCCCAACTTCGCGCACTGGCCCAACCGCCTGTCGGTGCTGCGCGGGCGCATGCCGGTCACGCGGCGCCTGCCCTACCAGTGGTACGACACGCCCAATATCCGCGTGGGCACCTACAAGGATTTCGAGGTGCTGGCGCTCAAGAACCACCTGCGCGTGATCGATGCGTTCGGCCTGCAGGCCGGGCGCACGGTTCGCTGGTGCCCGAACGCGCGGGCGGGCACGGCCGTGTTCCATTTCGAGCACGCCTGATGACCCCCTCATGGCCGCCTCCTTTGCCCACAACCGCTCCGTGGCGCGCCAGGTCATGGATGGCCATTGGCCTGGTGGTGCTGCTCGATTCGATCGGCTTTGTCAGCATGCCATGCACCGTGCCGGTGAAAGCAACCGCACCATGGCGGCGGTGGATGCTCTCGCCGGCGCGCTGATCCGTGCGCTGGACCGCGCTGCGCCGCGCCTCCATCCCGGGGCCGAAGCAGGCCCCTCCTGATACGCGCTCCTCGCCTGGCCACTGAGAACTTGGCGCCTGCATGCACGTTGTGGTCGAATGCGGTTTTCGCAACGCCGCAGGAGCCTGCCCATGAACGCCCGTGCCCCCTCCCAAATCCTTGAACCCGCGCTGGCGCTGGAGCGGATCGGCCAGACATGGGACAGCGACATCCTGCGCCAGCTCACCGAATACATCGCCATTCCGGCCAAGTCGCCCACCTTTGCCCCCGACTGGGCGCAGCAGGGCCTGCTCGACACCGTGGTGCGCAATGCTGCCACCTGGGTCGAGGCGCAGAAGGTGGCGGGCCTGCACCTGGAAATCGTGCGTCTGCCCGGCCGCACCCCGGTGCTGTTCTTCGAGATCGAGGCCACCGAGGCCGCCGCCACCCAGACCGTGCTGATGTATGGCCACCTGGACAAGCAGCCCGAGTTTTCCGGCTGGCGCAGCGACCTCGGCCCCTGGACGCCCAAGTACGAAGACGGCAAGCTCTACGGGCGCGGCGGCGCCGACGATGGTTATGCCGTGTACGCCAGCATCGCCGCCGTGCAGGAACTCCAGCGCCAGAACGTGCCGCACCCGCGCATCGTGGGCCTCATCGAAACCTGCGAGGAAAGCGGCTCGCACGACCTGCTGCCCTACATCGATGCCCTGCGCGCGCGCCTGGGCGATGTGGGTCTGGTGATCTGCCTGGACAGCGGCGCCGGCAACTACGACCAGCTCTGGCTCACCACCAGCCTGCGCGGCATGGCCAGCGGCACGCTCAAGGTCGAGATCCTCACCGAAGGCATCCACTCGGGCGACGCCTCGGGCCTGGTGCCGTCCAGCTTCCGCATCATGCGCCAGGTGCTCGACCGCCTGGAAGACAGTGCCACCGGCCGCCTGCTGCCCGCCAGCTTCCATTGCCAGGTGCCTGCCGACCGCCTGGCCCAGGCCCGTGCCACGGCCGCCATCCTGGGCGACGAGGTCTACAAGCGCTTTCCGTGGGCGCACTACGACTGCGGCGGCTCCACCACCTTTGCGCTGCCCACCACCACCGACCCGCTGCAGGCCCTGCTCAAGCGTACCTGGGAGCCCACGCTCAGCGTGACCGGCGCCGAGGGCTTTCCTGCGCTGCAGGACGCGGGCAACGTGCTGCGCCCCTACACCGCCTTCAAGCTCAGCCTGCGCCTGCCCCCGCTGGTGGACGCTGCCCAGGCCGTGCAGGACTTGAAAGCCCTGCTCGAAGACAACGCGCCCTACCAAGCCCGGGTCACGTTCGACGGGAGTGGCGGCGCCACGGGCTGGAACGCCCCGGCCACTACGCCCTGGTTCGAACAGGCGCTCAATGATGCGTCGCAGGCGCACTTTGGCGCGCCCTGCGGCTACATCGGCCAGGGTGGCACCATCCCGCTGATGAACATGCTCAGCGAGGGTTTTCCGAAAGCCCAGATGATGGTGTGCGGCGTGCTCGGCCCCAAGAGCAATGCGCATGGTCCCAACGAGTTTTTGCATGTGCCCTATGCCAAACGCCTCACCGCCTCGGTGGCGCAGGTGATCGGCGCCATGGCCCGGCAGGCCGCCTCGGAGGCCGCTACGGCCTGAGCACCGGCAGGGCGCGCGCGCCAACCACCCCGGCAATCTGCTGGAACCTCCACCGCAACGCATGCCACCCGTGCACTTCGCTTGCTCCCAACCTTGGTCGTCCCGCCCATGTCTGACGCTGTTGTATCCACCTTGAGCACCTTGACGACCTTCACCGCGGCAGACGGCGAGAACCTGGCCGTGCAGGACTGGCCCCTGATGGAGGGCTCACCCCGCGGCACCGTGCTGCTGGTGCATGGCCTGGGCGAGCATGTGGGGCGGTACGATGCCCTGGCGCGGCGCCTGAATGCCTGGGGCTTTGCCGTGCGGGGCTACGACCAGTATGGCCACGGCGAGTCGGGCGGGCCGCGCGGCGGCCTCACCACGGCCATGCGCCTGCTCGACGATCTGGCCGACATGGTGGACGCCACCCGCGCCCGCATGGCGCCGGGCCAGCCGCTGGTGCTGCTGGGCCACAGCCTGGGCGGGCTGGTGGCGGCGCGGTTCGTGTCGCTGCACCTGCGGCCGGTGGATGGGCTGGTGCTGTCATCGCCCGCGCTGGACCTGGGGCTCAACGCCATGCAAAAGCTGCTGTTGGCCACGCTGCCGCGCATCGCGCCCAACCTGCGCGTGGGCAACGGGCTGGATGCGCAATACCTCTCGCACGACCCGGCCGTGGTGGCCGCCTACCTGGCCGATCCGCTGTGCCATGACCGCATCAGCGGCCGCCTGGCCCGGTTCATGGCCGACGCGGGGCCGGCCACCATGGCGCGTGCCAGGCACTGGGGTGTGCCCACCTTGCTGATGTGGGCGGGTGCCGACCGATTGGTCAATCCTGCTGGCAGCCAGGCCTTTGCCGCGGCGGCACCCCAGGGTGTGGTGCAGTCACATTGCTTTGAGCCCTTGTTCCATGAACTGTTCAACGAAAGCCCTGCGCTGGCCGCGCCGGTGTATGGCCTGCTGCACCAGTGGCTGGTGCGCCATTGCCCGCTGGCACCCCCGGTAGCCGTGGCCGGATGAGTTCAAGCCATATAGGCTTTCCAGAACCCGTGGACGCTGCGGTTGCAGGGCGTGGCCTTAGCGCACCGGCACTGCGCGCCTGCGCTGCAGCGCGAGCCATGCCAGCGCCAGCCCCGTCACGGCGATCGGGACCAGTGAGCCGGCGTTGAGCAGCGTCCAGCCCTGCGTGGTGACCAGCACGCCCGACGAGAACGAGCTGAGCGCCAGCGTGGCAAAAACGCAGAAATTGATGGCAGCCTGGGCACGGTCTTTTTCCTCGGGGCGGTAGGCCGTCAGGGCCAGCGCCGTGGCGCCGGTGAACAGAAAGTTCCAGCCCACGCCCAGCAGGAACAGGGCCACGCCAAAGTGCTGCAGCTCCAGCCCCATCAGCGCAATCACCACGCAGGCGGCATTCAGCAGCACTCCCGCACCCATGACAGCCAGCACGCCAAAGCGCTTGATGAGGTGGCCCGTGAAGAAGCCCGGCGCAAACATGCCGATCACATGCCATTGCAGCACCGTCGCCGCATCGTCAAAGGCGAAGCCACAGACCTGCATGGCCAGCGGTGTGGCGGCCATCAGCAGGTTCATCACGCCGTAGCCCAGGGCGGCGCCCAGCACCGCCACGATGAAAGCCGGTTGCCGCATCAGTTCGGCCAGGGGCCGGCCTTGGGCGGGCAGGCCTGCCGCGTCGAGCACCGGTGGCTGCGCCTCGAAGCGGATGGCGGCCATGCAGGCCATGGCGATGAGCGCCACGCCCATCAGTGCGATGTAAGCCCCCGCAAAAGGCACGGGGAACAGCGTGCGCGTGGCGCTGGCCAGATTGGGGCCCGTGACGGCGCCCAGCAGGCCACCGGCGAGCACCAGTGAAACGGCCTTTTCGCGGAAAGCAGGCAGCGACAGTTCGGCGGCCGCAAAGCGGTAGAGCTGGCCGTTGGCGCTGTAGTAGCCTGCCACCAGGGTCGCAGTGCACAGCAGCCAGAAGTTGGCGCTGAAAGCCGCCCAGGCACACAGCGCGGCGGATGCCACCGCCACGGCCAGCCCGATCTGGAACGACACCTGCCGTCCCCAGCGCTTTTGGCTGCGTGCCACCAGCGGGGTGGACAGGGCGCCGCCCACCACATAGCCCATCACGGGCAGCGTGGCCATCCAGCCGAATGGCGCCAGTTGCAGGCCCACCAGGCCGTTGATGGCGATGAAGACCACGTTGTTGGTCAGGAAAAGGCCCTGGCACAGGGCCAGCAGCCAGAGGTTTCTGTTCACGGCGGTTGGGGTGTGGAGATAAAGGGTAGAGCCTACCCGGTGAGCGGGCCCCGCCCGAAAACAGGGACTGCATCAAAGCCCGACGGCATTTGTCTGGCATTGTGGGCTGCAGTTGATGAAGATCAGCCACCCCGTGGCCAGGGACCGCTAAGGTGCCGCCAGTGCCGTGGCTCCATGCCCGGAGCCGGCCATTGATCGTTTGCCATGGAATCCCTGAACCCTACTGCGGCGCCCCCTGCGGCGCCAGCCCTTGAACTGGTCTGCCCCGCCGGCAGCCTGCCGGCCCTGAAGGCGGCGGTGGACAACGGTGCCAACTGCGTCTATCTGGGCCTGCGCGACGCCACCAACGCCCGCAACTTTGCCGGCCTCAATTTCGACGAGGCGGCCATCGCCAATGGCATCCGCTACGCGCACGAGCGTGGCTGCAAGGTGTTCATGGCGCTCAACACCTACCCGCAGGCGTCCGACCCCGCACCCTGGCGCAGCGCCATGGACAAGGCGGTGGACCTGGGCGTGGACGCCGTCATTCTGGCCGATCCCGGGCTCATGCAATACGCCGCGCAGCGCCATCCGCAGCTGCGCCTGCACCTGTCGGTGCAGGGCTCGGCCACCAACTACGAGGCCATCAACTTCTACCGCGAGCAGTTCGGCATCGTGCGCGCCGTGCTGCCGCGCGTGCTGTCGATGGAGCAGGTGCGCCAGGTCATCGACAAGACGCCGGTGGAGATCGAGGTGTTTGGTTTTGGCAGCCTGTGCGTGATGGTCGAGGGGCGCTGCGCGCTGTCGTCCTACGTCACGGGCGAATCGCCCAACACGCATGGCGTGTGCTCGCCGCCGAAGGCAGTGCGCTGGCAGGAGACGCCGCAGGGCCGCGAGTCGCGCCTGAACGGCGTGCTGATCGACCGCTACGCACCCGGCGAGAACGCCGGCTACCCCACCTTGTGCAAGGGCCGCTTCGACGTGGGCGACGACGAGAACTACTACGCCATCGAAGAGCCCACCAGCCTCAACACGCTGGAGCTGCTGCCCCAGCTGCTGAAAATCGGTGTGCGCGCCATCAAGATCGAAGGCCGCCAGCGCAGCCCCGCGTATGTGGCGCAGGTCACCAAGGTCTGGCGCGAGGCCATGGACCAGTGCCTGGCCAATCCCCACCGCTACGCCCCCAAGACGACCTGGATGGCCAGCCTCGACCAGGTGGCCGAGGGCCAGCAGCACACGCTGGGCGCCTACCACCGCCCCTGGAAATGAGGAACAACCCCCTGAGGCGCTTCGCGCCTTCCCTTCTCTCGCCTCGCTTGCGCGATGCGGGAAGGGGGACACCGCCAGCGCGGCGGGGCGGCCCTTGCGCGGCGGTCGCTGGCCTGAGCCGCGCCAGATTCGAACTCAGTGAGCCGCTTTGGCGCCTGGCTACCACGATGAAAACCTTAGAGATCGCCCCATGAAACTCTCTCTCGGCCCGCTGCTGTACTACTGGCCGCGCGAAACCATCTTTGCTTTTTATGAGGCCATGGCCGCCACGCCGCTCGACGTGGTCTATCTGGGCGAAACCGTGTGCTCGCGCCGCCATGAGTTGCGCCTGGCGGACTGGCTGGACATCGCCCGCATGCTGCAGGACGCAGGCAAGCAGGCCGTGCTGTCCACGCAGGTGCTGATCGAGTCGGGCTCGGACGTGAGCGTGCTGCACAAGATCGCCGCCAATACCGACTTCACCGTCGAGGCCAACGACATGGGCGCGGTGCGCTGCCTGTCGGGCCAGCGCCCCTTCGTGGCCGGCCCGCACCTGAACCTGTACAACGCGCCCTCGCTGCAATGGATGGCCCAGCTGGGCGCCAGCCGCTGGGTGATGCCGCTGGAGATGGCGCAGGATGCGCTGGCCGCCATGCTGGGGAACCGCCCGGCCGGGCTCGAAACGGAAGTGTTCGCCTACGGGCGCATGCCATTGGCCTACTCGGCGCGCTGCTTCACCGCGCGCCATCGCAACCTGCCCAAGGACGACTGCCGCTTCAGCTGTATGGACCATGCCGACGGCCTGACGCTGCGCACGCGCGAGAGCGAGGATTTCCTCGTGCTCAATGGCACGCAGACGCAATCGGCCCGCGTCTACAACCTGGCCAACGAGCTGGCCGCGATGGGCGCCATGGGTGTGGACCTGGTGCGGCTGAGCCCGCAGGCGCAGCACATGGCGCAGATCATCGCGCTGTTCGACGAAGCGCGCGGGCCGGCGCAGCCCGCCAGCGTGGACTATGTCGAGCGCATGCAAGCCTTCATGCCCGACCAGCCCTGCAATGGCTACTGGTTTGGCCGTCCCGGTCTGGAGCAGGGGCATGCCGCAAGCCATGCGCCTGGCTCCTGATGTTCACCGTGCTTTTCACCCTGGCCCGAGTGCCACTCCCACGCCATGGCTGCTTCTTCTGATCTTCTGGTGGTTCCCGCTCCGGTGGGGGCCTTGCTGTCGCGCCTGCCCGCCTACCCCGGCTCGCTGCTGCTGGTGACCGCGCTCAACCTGGCGCTGGCCCGGCACCTGCCCGCCGATGTGGGCCAGTTGATGCTGCACAAGAAGATGCGCGTGCAGGTGCGCGATGCGCGCCTGACGTTCGACTTCGCCTGGACCGGCCAGCGCTTTGCGCCCCAGGCCCCGCTGGTGGCCCCCGCCGTGGCCGACCTGACGCTGAGCGCCACCGCCCACGACTTTCTGCTGCTGGCCCAGCGCCAGCAAGACCCCGATACCCTGTTCTTCAACCGCCGCCTGTCCATGGAGGGCGACACCGAACTGGGCCTGGTGGTGAAGAACGCGCTCGACGCCATCGAGCTGCCCGTGCTCGATCCGCGCCAGTGGACGCCACGCCAGGTGCTGGGCCGCCTGCGCCAGCGCATGGATTCCGCGCGCAGCGCCGGACGATGACCATGGCCGCCGATCCCAGCCACCCCCTGGTCTATTCCTGCTCCGGCTGCTCCAGCGCCGCGCAGCTGGCCAACCACGTGGCGCTGCAGCTCGACAGGCACGGCGTGGCCGAGATGTCGTGCATCGCCGGCGTGGGCGGCGACGTGCCGCACCTGATGAAGATCGTCCGTTCGGGCCGGCCCATCATTGCGCTCGACGGTTGCCCGCTGGTCTGCGTCAAAAGCACGCTGGCGCGCCATGGCATCAGTGCCGACAGGCATTACCAGCTGCAGCAGTACGGCGTGAAAAAGCGCACGCACGAAGACTTCGATCCCGTGCAGGCCGCGCTGGTGCTGGAGCAGGTGGAGGCCGACCAGATGGCGCAGCCCCTGCAACGCCCGGCGCTGCGGCCCGCCGCCGTGGAGCCCTCGCATGGCTGATGCCCAACGCCCGCGCCGCGTCATCGTGGCCATCTCGGGCGCCAGCGGCGCCGTGTATGGCGCACGCCTGCTGCAGGTGCTGCAGGGCCAGAGCGGCATCGAGACGCACCTGGTCGTGTCGGATGCCGGCTGGCGCAACCTGCGGCACGAGCTCGACATGGACCGCCCCACCGTGGAGGCCCTGGCGCACCGCGTGCACGATGTGGCCAACGTGGGCGCGGCGATTGCGAGTGGCTCGTTCCAGTGCCACGCCATGGTGGTGGCACCCTGCTCCATGCGCACGCTGGCGGCCATTGCCCATGGCCTGGCCGACAACCTGCTCACGCGCGCCGCCGATGTGGCGCTCAAGGAACGCCGCCGCCTGGTGCTGATGGTGCGCGAATCGCCGCTGCACCTCACGCACCTGCGCAACATGGTGGCGGTGACCGAGATGGGCGCCATCGTCTGCCCGCCGCTGCCCGCCTTCTACCTGCGCCCGCAGACCGTGGGCGAGGTGGTGGACTACAGCGTGGCGCGCGCGCTCGACCTCATCGACGTGGCGCACGACCTGGCGCCGCGCTGGGAGGGGTTGGCGGCAGATGCTCCATAAAATCCCTCTGCACCACTCCCTGCGCCTGGCGGCCTGTTGGTTCAAATATGGGTACTGAGATGGCCTACCGCGACCTGCGCGACTTCATGGCCCAGCTCGAAGCCACGGGCGATCTGCGCCGTGTTGCCGACCCCGTATCTCCATACCTGGAGATGACCGCGCTGAGCGACCGCGTGCTGCGCGCCGGTGGCCCCGCGCTGCTGTTCACGCAGCCCACGGGCCACCGCATGCCCGTGCTCACCAACCTGTTCGGCACGCCCGAGCGCGTGGCCCGGGCCATGGGTGTGGCCGACCTGCGCGGCGTGCGTGCTTTCGGTGAGCTGCTGGCCACGCTCAAGGAGCCCGAGGCGCCCAAGGGCTTCAAGGACATGCTGGGCATGGGCCACTTGCTCAAGACCCTGTGGAACATGGCGCCGCACACCGTGGGCCGGGGCGCGCCCTGCCAGCAGGAGGTGTGGGAAGGCCCCGATGTCGACCTGGCCCGCCTGCCCGTGCAGCATTGCTGGCCGGGCGACGTGGCGCCGCTCATCACCTGGGGCCTGACCATCACGCGCGGCCCGCGCAAGGCGCGGCAGAACCTGGGCATCTACCGCCAGCAGGTGATCTCGCGCAACCAGCTCATCCTGCGCTGGCTGGCCCACCGGGGCGGGGCGCTGGATTTCCGCGACCACTGCGCCACCCACCCCGGCCAGCCCTATCCCGTGGCCGTGGCGCTGGGCGCCGACCCGGCCACGCTGCTGGGCGCCGTCACGCCCGTGCCCGATTCGTTGAGCGAATACCAGTTCGCGGGCCTGCTGCGCGGCGCCCGCACCGAGGTCACTCCCGCGCTGGGCGTGCCGCTCACGGTGCCAGCCACGGCCGAGATCGTGCTCGAAGGCCATATCCAGCCCGATGCCAACCATGCGAGCGGCTGGCAGCATGCGCTCGAAGGTCCGTACGGCGACCACACCGGCTACTACAACGAGTGCGCCGAATTCCCCGTGCTCACCATCGACCGCATCACGTTGCGCAAGGACGCGATCTACCACAGCACCTACACCGGCAAGCCGCCCGACGAGCCCGCCGTGCTGGGCCTGGCGATGAACGAGCTGTTCATTCCGCTCCTGCAAAAGCAGTTCCCCGAGATCGCGGACTTCTACCTGCCGCCCGAAGGCTGCAGCTACCGCATGGCCGTGGTGAGCATCCGCAAGGCCTACGCGGGCCACGCCCGGCGCGTGATGATGGGCGTGTGGAGCCACCTGCGCCAGTTCATGTACACCAAGTTCATCGTCGTGGTGGACGACGATGTGGACGTGCGCTCATGGCCCGAAGTCATCTGGGCCATCACCACCCGCATGGACCCGGTGCGCGACACCATGATGGTGGAGAACACCCCCATCGACTACCTCGACTTCGCCTCGCCCGTGAGCGGCCTGGGCAGCAAGATGGGGATGGACGCCACCAACAAGTGGCCCGGCGAGACCCAGCGCGAGTGGGGGCGGCCCATGGCCATGGACGCCGCCGTGCAGGCGCGCATGGACGGGCTGTACCAGGCGCTGGGGTTGTAAGGGCAACCAGGGTCGATACCACCGGCGACCCGGTTTTCTTTCCAGATGACATCGTTCACAAACAGCGATAAGATAGTAATAGATTACTTACTTTCATCATGAAAAAAACCGCCACCGAGGCCGCTCCGCCCAGACACCTGCCTGCCGACGAACGCCGTGCCGTCACCGTCGAGGCCGTGGTGGCGCTGGCGGCCACGCAGAACCCGAGCGAGATCACCACCTCGGCCATCGCCCGGCACATGCGCCTCACGCAGGGCGCGCTGTTCCGGCACTTCCCGAACAAGGACGCCATCCTGCAGGCGGTGATGGATTGGGTGGCCACGCAGCTGCTGGCGCGCATCGACCGCGCGGCCGAGGGCGCGGCTTCGCCCCTGGCGGCGCTGCGGGCCATGTTCATGGCGCATGTCGCCTTCGTGGCCGAGCACCCAGGCGCGCCGCGCATCATTTTTGGCGAACTGCAGCGCGCGGGCGATACGCTTCCCAAGCAGATGGTGCAGACGCTCATCACCAGCTATGGCATGCGCCTGCAAGGCCTGATCGCGCAAGGCCAGGCGCAGGGCGAGGTGCACGCGGGGCTGGATGTACCGGCGGCGGCCACGTTGTTCATCGGCACCATCCAGGGCCTGGTGATGCAGTCGCTGATCACCGGCGATATGCAGCGCATGCGCAGCGATGCCCCCCGGGTTTTTGCCATCTACCAGCGCGGCATTGCGTCCGCCAGCGAAAGCACACGATGAAAAAATTCCCATTGCAAGGCCGCACGCTGGCGCTGCTGGCCGTGGTGGTGCCCCTGCTGGCGCTGTTCGTCTATGTGGTGCTGCGCTCGGGCCCGCTGGCCCCGGTGGCGGTCACGCTGGCCCAGGTCGAGCGCAAGGCCCTCGCTCCGGCGCTGTTTGGCGTGGGCACCATCGGCGCCCGCACCACCACCAGAATCGGCCCCACGGTGGCCGGGCGCATCCAGCGGCTGCATGTGGGCGTGGGTGATGCTGTCCAGGCCGGGCAGGTGCTGGGCGAGATGGATGCGGTCGATCTGCAAGACCGCCTGCAGGCCCAGGAGGCCGCGCTGCAGCGCGTGCAGGCCAGCCTGCGCGAGGCCCAGGCACGCCAGGCCCACGCGCAGGCGCAGGCCACACGCTATGCGCAACTGCTGGCCGTGCGCTCGACCAGCGAAGAGCTGGCCGCCGCCAAGCAGCAGGAGCTGCAGGTGGCCGATGCGGCCGTGGCCGCCGCGCAGGCCGAAGCGGTGCGCGTGCGTGCCGAGCGCGCCGCCATCGTCACGCAGCGGCGCCATCTGCGCCTGGTGGCGCCCGCCGCTGGCCTGGTGACGCTGCGCTTTGCCGACCCCGGCACCACCGTGGTGGCGGGCCAGGCGGTGGTGGAGGTGGTGGACCCCGCCAGCCTGTGGATCAATGTGCGCCTGGACCAGATCAACGCGCATGGTCTCAAGGCCGGCCTGCCGGCACAGGTGGTGCTGCGCTCGCGCGCGGGCCAGGCGCTGGCGGGGCGCGTGCTGCGCGTCGAGCCGCTGGCCGACGCCGTGACCGAGGAAACGCTGGCCAAGGTAGTGTTCGAGGCCCTGCCTTCGCCCCTGCCGCCGCTCGGTGAACTGGCCGAGGTCACCATAGCCCTGCCCGCGCTGGCGGCGCAACCCGTGCTGCCCAATGCCGCCGTGCAGCGCGGGGGCGGCCAGACCGGCGTGTGGCGCTGGACCGATGGCAAGCTGCAATTCGCGCCGGTGCAATTGGGCAGCGCCGACCTCGACGGCCATGTGCAGGTGCTGCAGGGGCTGGACGAGGGCGACCAGGTGGTTGTCTACAGCGAAAAACCCCTGAGCGCGCGCAGCCGCATCCGGGTGGTGGAGAGTCTGGCCAAGGGCGCCACCAAGGGCGCACCATGATCAGCCTGTCCGGCCGCGACATCCTGCATGCCTGGGGCAAGTTTGTCTTCACCGGCGTGGGCCTGGGCCTGCTGATCGGGGTGACGCTGACCATGGCCGGGGTGTACCGGGGCATGGTGGACGACGGCAAGGCGCTGCTCGACAACAGCCGCGCCGACATCTGGGTGGTGCAGAAAGACACGCTCGGGCCCTATGCTGAATCGTCCAGCCTGCAGGACGACCTGTACCGCGGCATCCTGGCGATGCCCGGCGTGGCCCAGGCCGCGAACGTCACCTACCTCACCACGCAGGTGCGCAAGGGCACAACCGATGTGCGCGCCATGGTGGTGGGCATGGCGCCGGGCCCGGCGGGCGTCACGCCGGGCTGGCCGCCATACCTCGTGGACGGGCGCCAGGTCACGCGCGGCCACTACGAAGCCGTGGCCGACGTGGCCGCCGGCTTTCAGCTGGGCGAGCGCCTGACGGTGCGGCGCAACCACTACACCGTGGTCGGGCTGACGCGGCGCATGGTGTCCTCCAGCGGCGACCCGATGGTGTTCATCCCGCTCAAGGATGCGCAAGAGGCGCAGTTCCTCAAGGACAACGACGCCATCTGGCACAGCCGCCGCCGCACCGAGGCCAACCCCGCCTTCAACCGCCCGGCGGTGCCCGGCCTGCTCGACGCCGTGATCGCCTCGCAAAGCACCAATGCCTTCGTCAACGCCGTGCTGGTGACCGTGCAGCCCGGCGCCGCCCCGCACGAGGTGGCCCAGGCCATCCAGCGCTGGAAGCGGCTCACGGCCTACACGCGCCCGCAGATGGAAGAAATCCTGGTCAGCAAGCTGATCGCCACGTCGGCGCGGCAGATCGGCATGTTCCTGGCCATCCTCGCCGTGGTCAGCGCCGCCATCGTGGCCTTCATCATCTACTCGCTCACGATGGACAAGATCCGCGAGATCGCCGTGCTCAAGCTCATTGGCACGCGCAACCGCACCATCGCCGCCATGATCCTGCAGCAGGCGCTGGCGCTGGGGGTGATCGGCTTCGTGGTGGGCAAGATCTCGGCCACGTTTGCCGCCCCCTTCTTTCCCAAGTACGTGCTGCTCATGCCCATGGATTCGGTGGCCGGCTTCTTCGCCGTGCTGGGCATCTGCGTGATCGCCAGCGTGGTCGCCATCCGCATGGCGCTGCGGGTGGACCCGGCGCAGGCCATAGGCTGATAGGAGGGTGATGCCATGAGCGCCAAAGGAATCCGCGTGGAAGGCCTGAGCAAAAGCTTTGGCAAGGGCGACACCGCCGTGCACGCCCTGAAAGACGTCAATCTGCAGGTCAGCCCCGGCGAGGTGGTCGGGCTGGTGGGGCCGTCGGGCTCGGGCAAGAGCACGCTGCTCAAGTGCCTGGGCGCCGTCATCGATCCCACCGCCGGGCGCATGGTGCTGGGCGACGAGGTGATCTACGACAACGGCTGGCAGGTGCGCGACCTGCGCGCGCTGCGGCGCGACAAGATCGGCTTTGTCTTCCAGGCGCCCTACCTGATTCCGTTTCTGGACGCCACCGACAACGTCGCCTTGCTGCCCATGCTGGCCGGCGTGCCCAACGCCGAGGCCCGTGCCCGGGCGCTGGAGTTGCTCACCGCGCTCGATGTGCAGCACCGCGCGCGCGCCATGCCGGCCCAGCTCTCGGGCGGCGAACAGCAGCGCATCTCGATTGCCCGCGGCCTCGTCAACCGCCCGCCCGTGATCCTGGCCGACGAGCCCACCGCGCCCCTGGACAGCGCGCGCGCCCTGGCCGTGATCCGCATTCTCAACGACATGGCGCGCCGGTTTGAAACCGCCGTCATCGTGGTCACGCACGACGAAAAAATCATCCCCACCTTCCGGCGGATTTACCACATCCGCGACGGCGTGACGCACGAGGAAGCGGGCGAAGGCCGCAGCCTTGCATAACCCCCCACAAGGAAACGCCATGGCAAAGACAACGCAGCGCAGCGCCCGTGCCCGGCTTGCGCTGGCCGCTGCCGCCTGTGCGGCGCTGCTGGCCGGTTGTACCACCGGGCCCGACTTTCACCCGCCGGCCGCGCCCGACAGCGTGCAGATTTCCGCGCAGGGGCCCGCACCCCACCCGGCGGCCGCCATCGACCTGGCCGCGCCGTGGTGGCAGCAGTTGGGCTCGCCCCCCTTGAACCAGCTGATCGGCCAGGCGCTGGCAGCCAGCCCCACGCTGGCTGCCGCCGAGGCCACGCTGCGCCAGGCGCAAGAGATGCAGGCGGCGCAGGCCGGCGCCACGCAACTGCCCCGCGTCGATGCCAGCGCGGGCGCCCAGCGCCAGCGCATCTCGCCCAGCGCGCAAGGCCTGCCGGGCGAAGGGCGCAGCTTTGACCAGTACAGCGCCAGTCTCGGCGTGCGCTACACGCTCGACCTGGCCGGCGGCAACCGGCGCGCCCTGGAGGCCCTGGGTGCCCGCACCGACTACCGGCGCTACCAGCTCGAAGGCGCGCGGCTGAACCTGGCGGCCAGCATCGTCGGCACCGCCATCACGCAGGCACGGCTGGCGGCGCAGATCGAGGCGCTGCAGGCCATCGTGCAACTGCAAGACGAGCAGCTGCACCTGGCCGGCCAACGCCTGCGCCTGGGCCAGGCCGCGCACAGCGAAGTGCTGGCGCTGCAGGCGCAGGTGGAGCAAACACGCGCCAGCCTGCCGCTGCTGCGCCAGCAGCACCAGCAAGGCAGCCACCTGCTGGCCACGCTGGCCGGGCGCGAGCCCACCGCGCAGGGGCTGCCCCGGTTCACGCTGCACGATTTCACGCTGCCGGCCGATCTGCCGCAGGCCATTCCTTCCGGGTGGGTGCGCCAGCGCCCCGACATCCAGGGTGCGCAGGCGCTGCTGCATGCGGCCACGGCCGATTACGGCGTGGCCGTGGCGCGCCTGTACCCGCAAGTCAACCTCAGCGCCAGCCTGGGCTCGCAGGCGCTGACCACGGGCGCCCTGTTTGGCGGCGGCGCCGCCGTGTGGAGCCTGATCGGTCAGATCACGCAGCCCTTGTTCAACCCCGCGCTGCCGGCCGAGAGGCGCGCTGCGCTGGCGGCGCTGGACGCCGCCGCCGCCAACTACCAGGGCGTGGTGCTGGAGGCCTTGCGCAGCGTGGCCGATGCGCTGCACGCGCTGGACACCGACGCCCAGGCGCTGGCCGCGCAGGCCGCTGCCGATGCCGCCGCGCAGGGCAGCCTGCAGTCGGTGCAGCGGCAGTACGCACTGGGTGCGGCCAGCTACTTGCAGCTGCTCAGTGCCCAACAGCAGGCGCAGCAGATCCGCACCGACCTGGTGGCGGCCCAGGCGCGGCGCCTGCTGGGCAGTGCCACGCTGTACCAGGCCGTGGGCGCGGGCTGGGCGGGCGCGCAGGAGCCCGACGACGGCAGCTGAACGGCTGCTGCGTCGGGCGGGGCGGCCCGCAGATCGGAATCAGCCCAGCCAGCCCTTGGGCCGCTTGTCGGCCTTGTTCTCCACCGGGTTGGCCAGCAGCCGCTCTGCCGCGTATTGCCGCATGAACTCCTTGGCCTTGTCGGGCCGGGCCGTGAGCCAGGCGTCGTAGGCGCCTTCGTTCAGGATGGCGGGCATGCTCTTTTCGCTGCCGGGCTGGCCGTAGCGGCGCAGCAGGGCGTGGTTGTTGGCGTTCACCGTGAGCAGGCAGTAGCTGACGATGACGTCGCCATCGGTGCCCTGCCAGCGTGCCCACAGGCCCGCCACGCCCATCGGCTTGCCGTCCACGCGGGCAACCCGGGTGGGCACGGCCTTGCCGCTGCGCAGATCGTCTTCATAGAACGCGGCCATGGGCACGATGCAGCGCTGGCCGTTCAGCCAGGCATCGCGAAACGCCGTGCCCGTGGAGGCCAGGTCGGACTTGGCATTGACCAGCTTGGGCGCGCGCAGCTTCGCATCCGACGCCGACTTGACCCAGTGCGGCACCAGGCCCCACTGTGCGGGCACCAGCACGCGGGTGGTGGCGGCGCTGGCATCGGTGGGCGTCTCGGGCGCCGCGCCCGGTGCTTGCGCCAGTGCCGCCGCAGTGGCTGCATGCACGATGAAGAAGCCCGGCTTGCGCGGCCACAGGTGGCGTTCGCCCAAGGCATGCGGGGGCTCCACCGCAAAAGCCTCGCGGTAGGTGTCCGCATGCTGCAGGGTTTCGTAATGGGTGCTCATGGGGCGATGGTACCCGCGCCCTGAGCAGGCTGGAAGCAAAAAAGTCCTCTAGCACCTGTTGAATAAGCGCTTGCAGCTATCAAAATAAAAGCGAATTAAGTAGCACACAGGCCCGCAAGCTTGCTGCCGCTGATGTGCATCAAGGCCCGTGTCGCCTGCGTTTTGACGCGCACCGGCGGTGTTTTCACAATGCCGGCATGGACTTCGCACCTTCCCCCCTGGCCCGGCAACTGCATGAACGCCTGCTGGCCTTCATGGACCGCTACCTGCTGCCCTACAACGCCGCCTGGCACGCGGCC
The DNA here is from genome assembly GCF_058797075.1 of Acidovorax sp. GW823-FHT02H02. Classification (NCBI taxonomy): domain Bacteria; kingdom Pseudomonadati; phylum Pseudomonadota; class Betaproteobacteria; order Burkholderiales; family Comamonadaceae; genus Acidovorax; species Acidovorax sp. GW823-FHT02H02. Next base: position 20,108 of record NZ_JBXAJH010000015.1, read on the forward strand.
GTGCAGGCGGGCGACTACCCGCCGCCTTTTCTGGAAGACCTCAAGGCCCTGGCCCGCGAGGAAGGCCTGTGGAACCTGTTCTTGCCCACGTTGCGGGAAGACGAGCCCGGAACGCGCCTGTGCCACCTCGACTACGCGCCGCTGGCCGAGGCCATGGGCCGCCTGCCCTGGGCGCCCGAGGTCTTCAACTGCCACGCGCCCGACACCGGCAACATCGAGCTGCTGCACCGCTTTGCCACGCCCGCGCAGCGCGCCGCGTGGCTGGTGCCGCTGCTGGGCGGCCAGATGCGCTCGGCCTTTGCGATGAGCGAGCCCGACGTGGCCTCGTCCGACCCCACCAACCTGCAGACCATGGTGCGGCGCGAGGGGGACGACCTGGTGCTCAGCGGCCGCAAGTGGTTCATCACCGGCGCGGCGCACCCGCAGTGCCGACTGCTCATCGTGCTGTGCCGCAATGCGGATGCCGACGAAGCCGACAGCCACCAGCGCCACAGCATGGTGCTGGTGCCCACCGACGCACCCGGTGTGCAGATCGTGCGCAACATCCCCGTGCTGCACCACCACGCGCCCGAAGGGCATTGCGAGATCATGCTCCAGGGCGTGCGTGTGCCCGCCCACCACCTGCTGGGCGCCTGGGGCGCCGGCTTTGCCATGGCCCAGGCGCGCCTGGGGCCGGGGCGGGTGCACCACTGCATGCGCACCATCGGCCAGTGCGAGCTGGCCCTGCAACTGGCCGCCGGGCGCGCGCTGGAGCGCACGGCGTTCGGCAAGCCGCTGGCCGATCAGGCCAATGTGCAGGAGTGGATCGCCGAGTCGCGCATCGAGATCGACCAGGCGCGCCTCTTGGTGCTGCACGCCGCCTGGCTGCTGGACCAGGGCAGCGCTGCGGACGTGCAGCAGACCCGCGCCCAGGTCGCCGCCATCAAGGTGGTGGCCGCGCGCCTGCAGCAGCGCGTGGTGGACCGTGCCATGCAGATCTTCGGCGCCATGGGCCTGTCGCCCGACACGCCGCTGGCGGCCTTCTGGACCTGGGGCCGCGCCCTGCGCCTGATGGACGGGCCCGACGAGGTGCACCTGCGCAGCGTGGCGCGGCACGAGCTGGACCGTGCGCGCGCGGGCCTGGGCGATGCGGCGGCTTACTTCACCACGCCCGAGCAGTTGCGTGCGCCGCCCCATCTGAGCGCCTGAAGCACGGGGCGGGCGATCAGGCCAGCGTCAGCGCCGCCAGGGCCGCCAGCGGCGCGGTTTCGGCACGCAGCACGCGTGGCCCCAGGGTGACGGGCGCAAAGCCCTGCGCCAGGGCCAGGTCTTCTTCGGTGGCGCTCAGGCCACCTTCGGGGCCCGACAGGAATACCACCGCACCCGCAGCGGCGGCGGCATGCAGCGGCCCGGTGCCGGCGCGCAGTGATAGCAGCAGGCGCGCGCCCTGCGCGGGCGCTGGCGGGTGGGCGCGCAGCCAGCCGGCCAGGTCCACCGCGCCATGCACCACGGGCACGCGGTTGCGCCCGCACTGCTCGCAGGCGGCCACGGCCACGGCCTGCCAGTGGGCGATTTTCTTGTCGGCGCGCTCGCCCTTGAGCTTGAGCACGCTGCGCTCGGCCACCAGCGGCGTGATGCTGGCCACGCCCAGTTCGGTGGCCTTTTCCACCAGCCAGTCCATGCGCTCGTTGGCGGTGATGCCGGCCAGCAGGTGCACGGCGCGCGGTGCCTCGCGTTCGATGGCGTGGTGGGTGCCGACCAGCACGCGCACATCGCTGCGGCCCATGCGCAGCACGGTGGCGTCGAATTCGCCGCCGGGGTCGCCCGCGCCCTGGCCGCCATGGAACAGCGTGATGCCGTCGCCCGGCTGCAGGCGCAGCACCTGCACATGGCGCGCGGCGCCCGGGGGCAGGTCGATTTCGGCGCCGGTGGCCAGGGGTGACGGGCAGTGGAAACGGGGCATATGCTACTTATTTAATAGCTGCAAGCGCTTTTTCAATCAGCGCTAAAGCCATATTTCTCTTGAAGCTTCAGGTGGACGGTGCAGCCCGTCACATCCGGCCGTAGGCGAAGCCTGTCACGGGTTCGGTGCCTTCGATCTGGTCCAGCATCTTGAGCAGCGGCCCCAGTTGCCGGTAGCGGTTGGCCGTGGCGCGGATATAGCCCATGAAGCGCGGCGCGTCGGCCAGGTACCTGGGCTTGCCGTCGCGCAGGGTCAGGCGCGCAAAGATGCCAGCCACCTTGAGGTGGCGCTGCAGGCCCATCCACTCCACGGCGCGGTAGAACTCGCCGAAGTCATCGCCCCAGCCGCTGGCGCTGGTGGCGCCCAGCAGGCCGGCCTTGCGCGCCTTCTCCCAGTAACGCACGGTAATGTCGATGACGAAATCTTCTTCCCAGCTGATGAAGGCGTCGCGCAGCAGGCTGGCGATGTCGTAGGTGATGGGGCCGTGGACGGCGTCCTGGAAATCCAGCACGCCCAGAGGGCCGCCTTCCTGCATGGGCACCATCAGATTCCGGGTCATGAAGTCGCGGTGCACATAGACCTGCGGGGCGGCCAGGTTGTGGGCCACGATGGCATCGAAGGCGCTTTGCAGTGTTGCCTGCTGCTTGTCGTCCAGCGTGACGGCGCGGTGTTTGGCCAGGTACCAGTCGGGAAACAGCGCCAGCTCGCGGCGCAGCAGCGTTTCGTCATAGGCCGGCAGCACGCCGGGCCTGGAGGCCTTCTGCCAGTCGAGCAGCACGTCGGTGGCCTGCTGGTACCAGCCATAGGCGGCCTGGGGGGTTTCGGGCCGCAGCAGCTCGATCAGCGTGGTGCTGCCCAGATCGCTGAGCAGCATGAAACCGCCGGGCTCGTCCCACGCCAGGATCTGCGGCACGTTCAGGCCGGCGGCGGCCATCAGGCCTTGCACCTGCACGAAGGGGCGGCAGTTTTCCTTGTCGGGCGGTGCGTCCATCACGATGCAGCTGGCGCCGGCGGCGCTGTCGATGCGCAGGTAGCGCCGAAAGCTGGCGTCGGCCGATGCCGGGCGCAGGCTGGCGGGCAGCAGCTGGTGGGCGGGGACCAGCGGTGCGAGCCACTGCGCGAACGCTGCCTGCCGGGCTGCATCGGGCCAGCTGACGAGGCTGGCCGGGTTGGCGATGGCGGGCGATGCCGCAGCAAGGGGCGTTGGGGGGGAAGAGGGGTGGCTCATGGATAATCCCATTTTACAAACCCGCCCTGCCTGGCGCGGGCCGTTTTTCAAGCCTTGTCCATATTGCCCGACGTGCCCCGCCGCCCGCCCTCCTTAGTGCAGAAGCCCCAACCCCTTTCCCGGCCGGTGCGGCAAGCCGCTGCGCGGGCCCGTCGGCCGGGGCTGCACCCTCTGGCCTGTGCCGTGGCGCTGGCCTGGTGCGGCCTGCCGCAGGCTGCCTTGGCGCAGGCCGATGCGCCCAGTGCCTGGGATGCCCCTCCGCTGCGCCGCAGCCCCCAGCTGCAGGAGACCCTGCCGGCCGACTTGCGGCCCCAACTGCCGGTGTTTGTGTCGGGCGACCGCATCACCGGCCAGCCCGATGTGAAGGCCACCATTGACGGCCATGCCGAGCTGCGCCGCGGAGATACCGTGATCCGTGCCGACCGGCTGGATTACACCGTGCCCGACGACCTGGCCCATGCGCAGGGGAGCGTGCACATCAACCGGGCCGGCAACACCTATGACGGCTCGGTGCTGGAGCTGCGCGTGGACGCGTTCCAGGGTTTCTTCAGCGATGCGCGTTACCGCTTTCTCAGCACCGGCGCCCATGGTGATTCCGCGCGCGTGGATTTCCTGGACCGCGACCGTAGCGTGGTGCACACCGCCACTTACACCACCTGCCAGAAAGACGACTCGGCCAGCTGGGCGCCCGACTGGGTGCTGCGCGCCAAGAGCATCCACCTGGACACGGCGGAAGAGGTTGGCACTGCCGACGAGGCCGTGCTGGAGTTCAAGGGCGTGCCGATACTGCCCATTCCGCACATCAGCTTTCCGCTGTCGGACAAGCGCAAGTCGGGGCTGCTGCCGCCCACGGTGGGCCTGGACAGCCGCAACGGCCTCGAATACATGCAGCCCTACTACTGGAACATCGCCCCCAACCGCGATGCCACGCTGCGCGGCGCCATCCTGGCCAAGCGCGGCGTCGAGGTCGGGGGGGAGTTCCGGTATCTGGAAAGCGACTACCGCGGCCTGGTGGACGTCAACCTGATGCCCACGGACAGCCAGCGCGACCGCAGGCGCTGGGGCTATTCGGCGCAGCACCAGGGGCAGATCAGCACCCCCGTGGGCGGCGTGGGCCTGAATCTCAACCTCAACCGGGTGAGCGACGACAACTACTGGCGCGATTTCCGCCGGGGCCCGCTGCCGCTGCGCCAGCGCCTGCTGCCCAGCGATGCCACCCTGTCATGGGCTGCAGCCGACATGTCGGCCCAGGTGCGCACCCTGAAGTGGCAGGCCCTGCAGGATGTGGCCTCGCCCATCGTGCCGCCCTACAACCTCATGCCCCAGCTGCTGTGGCGCTATGCGCCTCAGGATCTGGACCGGGGCCTGGATTTCAGCATGGTGGCCGACACCACGCGTTTCGAGGCGGACCGGGTGCTGCCCAACCCGGCCGATGGCCAGCGCAGCTTTGTCCAGGCGCAGCTGAGCCGCCCGTTTCTGGCGCCGGGGGGCTTCGTCATCCCCAAGCTGCAACTGCATGCCACGCAATACCAGTTCGACAACCCGCTGAGAAATGGCCAGAGCTCGGCCAGCCGCACCCTGCCCACCTTCAGCCTGGACAGCGGGCTGGTGTTCGAGCGCGATGCGCGCCTGCTGGGCCGCGCCTTCACGCAGACGCTGGAGCCGCGCGCGTTCTACACCTACACGCCCTATCGCGACCAGCGCTACCTGCCGCTGTACGACACGGCGGCCACAGACTTCAACTTCGGCACCATCTACACCGAAAACTCTTATGGCGGCAATGACCGCCTGGCAGACAACAACCTGCTGACCATGGGTGTGACGACGCGCTTCCTGGATCCCAATACCGGCGCCGAGGCCTTGCGCCTGGGCATTGCCCAGCGCCTGCGCTTCTCCGACCAGAACGTGACCCTGGACAACACGCCCATCAGTGAACGCCTGTCCGATGTGCTGCTCGGAGCGGGCATCAACTGGACACCGCAGTGGGGCTTTGACTCCACCGTGCAATACAACCCCAAGACGGGGCGCTCCATCCGTTCCACCGTGGGCGCACGCTACAGCCCTGGCAACTTCCGCACCATCAACGCGGTCTATCGCCTGCAGCGCGGCACCAGCGAGCAGATCGACGTGGGCTGGCAGTGGCCGCTGGCGGCCTTGTGGGGCGGGCAAGCTGCGGGCAGCGGCCCGGAGCGCGTCAAGGGCCAGGACGGCGGCCGCTGGTACACCGTGGGCCGCCTCAACTACAGCCTGCGCGACCGCAAACTGGTCGACACCGTGGTGGGCTTCGAATACGACAGCTGCTGCTGGATTGGCCGGGTGGTGCTGGAGCGCCTGCAAAGCAGCGTGACGACTGCCAACACGCGGCTGCTGTTCCAGATCGAATTCGTGGGTTTCTCGCGCCTGAGCCTGGGCAACAACCCCCTCGACACCCTGAAACGGAATGTGCCGCGTTACCAATACCTGCGTGATCAGGTCAGCACCCCCAGCCGCTTCAGCAACTATGACTAACCTGACACCATGAACCACCGTGCAATTGCTTTGGGCCTGGCGTGCCTGGCATCTTTCGTGACCCATGGCGCTGTGGCGCAGGGCTTGCGCTCTTCGGGGGCTGCGGGACCCGGCCTCTCGCGCACTTCGCCTGCGGCACCTTCCTTCACCTTGCCCGCTCCCGGTGCGGGCGCCGCGCTGCGGCAGGCCGATTTCATCGTGGCGGTGGTCAATTCGGAGCCCGTCACCAACAACGAGGTGCGGTCCCGGGCGGAGCGCATTGCACAGCAGGTGGCCCAGCAGGGCGGCAACCTGCCGCCCCGCGAGGCACTGGCCCGCGAGGTGCTGGAGCGCCTGATCGTGGAAAAGATCCAGCTGCAGCTGGCCCGTGAAGCCGGCATGCGCGTGGATGACTTTGCCGTGGGCCAGGCCGAGGAGAGCGTGGCCAAGCAAAACAGCGTCAGCGTGGCGGAGATGCACCGCCGGCTGGCAGCCGACGGCATCAGCAAGGAGCGCTTTCGCGACGAGCTGCGCAACCAGCTGCTGCTGCAACGCCTGCGCGAGCGCGATGTGCAGTCCCGTGTGCGCGTGAGCGATCTCGACGTGGACCAGTACCTGCGCGAACAGCAATCGAGTGCGGATGCCTCCAAGGTCGAAATCAACCTGGGCCATATCCTGGTGCGGGTGCCTGAGAACGCCAGCCCGGACCAGGTTGCCGAGCGCCAGGCCCGCGCCCAGCGTGCCGCCGACAAGGTGCGTGCCGGCGAGGACTTTGCGGCCGTGGCCAGAGAGTTCTCGGACTCCCCCGAAGCCAAGACGGCGGGCGGGCTGCTGGGCCTGCGCCCGGCCGACCGGTATCCCGAGCTGTTTGTCAGTGCCACGGCGCAGCTGCCCGTGGGAGGCATTGCCGGGCCCGTGCGTTCCGGGGCGGGTTTTCATGTGCTCAAGTTGGCCGACAGATCCACCGGCGGTGTCTCCACCCTGGTGACCCAGAGCCATGTGCGCCATATCCTGCTGCGCACCGGCCCCCAGCTGACCGAAAGCGCCGCCGCAGCGCGGCTGGCCGATTACCGGCGTCGCATCGTGGCGGGCCAGGCAGATTTTGCCGAGCTGGCGCGCGAGCATTCGCAGGACGGCAGCGCCAAGCAGGGCGGCGATCTGGGCTGGGCCAATCCGGGCCGCTACGTGCCCGAATTCGAGCAGGCCATGGGTGCACTCAGGCCCGGCGAGGTCAGTGAGCCCCTGGTGTCGCGTTTTGGCGTGCACCTGATCCAGCTGGTGGCGCGCCGCGAGGCCAAGCTTACCCAGCGCGAACAGCGCGACATGGCCCGCGACACGGTGCGCGAGAAGAAGGTCGAGGAGGCCTTCACCAACTGGCTGCAGGAGTTGCGGGGCCGCGCCTACGTCGAATACCGCGAAGCGCCGCAATGAAGATGGCCGCTGCATGAAACATATCCCCCGCAAGCGCTTCGGCCAGCACTTCCTGTCCGACGGCGGCATCATCGAGGCCATCGTCAGCGCCATCGCGCCGCTGCCGGGCCAGCCCATGGTGGAAATCGGCCCCGGCCTGGCCGCGCTGACCCAACCCCTGGTGGAGCGCCTGGGGCGCCTGACGGTGATCGAGCTGGACCGGGACCTGGCCTTGCGGCTGCGGCTGCACGGACAGCTCGATGTCATCGAGTCCGACGTGCTGAAAGTCGATTTCACGCAATTGGCGCAGCAGCTGGGCGTTCCAAAGATCCGGGTGGTCGGCAACCTGCCTTACAACATCTCCACGCCCATCCTGTTCCATCTGCTGGAGCATGTGCAGGCGATCGAAGACCAGCATTTCATGCTGCAAAAAGAGGTGATAGACCGCATGGTGGCGTCGCCCGCCACGTCGGACTACGGGCGTCTCTCGGTGATGCTGCAGTGGCGCTATGCCATGGAGAACGTGCTGTTCGTTCCGCCCGAAAGCTTCGATCCGCCGCCGCGCGTGGACAGCGCGGTGGTGCGCATGGTGCCCCACGCCGCACCGGCAGCGGTGCGTCCGGCACTGCTGTCCGAGCTGGTCCAGGTGGCCTTCAGCCAGCGGCGCAAATTGCTGCGCCACACCCTGGGCCGCTGGCTCGAAGGCCGGGGTTTTGCCGGCACTTTCGATACCCAGCGCCGTGCCGAGGAAGTGCCCGTGGCCGAATACGTGGCGCTGGCCCAGGCGTGCTCTTGAATGAGTAGCTGCCAGCGATCGATGGATAAGCGCTAGAGCCAGTTTCTATCAAAACTGTGGCGAATGGCGTGTCCCGTACCAGGGACACCGCGCAAGGGCCACCCCGCAGCGAGGGCATCGTCCCCCTTCCCGGCGCAGCCGAGAGAAGGGGGAAGGCGCGGTAGCGCCTCAGGGGGATGTCGCTATTACGCGGCTGTCAGCCAGTAGCCCGCGTTGAAGGGGCTGCTCATGCGCAGTGCCAGGGGCGAGATGTCGACCAGTTTGTCGGTTGGCATCTTTTCGGCGGTTTCCGGGTCGATGGCGATGCCCTGGACCGCTGGCGTTTCTTGAGCCTCGTTCGCCCGTTCTGCTTGGCTGGTGGTTGCAGAACGGGCTACAGAAAAGAATAGAAACAGCGGAAGGGAATCTTGCGGTCACCCCAGAAATCTGCCGCATCGCGGAAGATATCGAGCAGCTGCTCCCGTGCTTCCTTGTCGAACTTGCCCGTGGCCGGAATCTGTTCGAGCACGACGATGAAGCCCGGCTGCGGCCCCGACTTGTGCAGCGGATCGGTCATGCAGTCGTAGAGCGCATCGAAATTCTTGCCGAAGTGCGCCGGAAAAGTGAACTGCGCGGCAATCAAGTCCAGCACATCCTGTTTGGACTGGGCGTGGGCCAGGTTGGCATACAGAAAATGGTGACCCAGGGAACCCGCGGCATCTTGCAGATCCTGCACGCGAAAAGCGCGAATGGATTGCACGATGTTGGTGCGCACGCCACGCAGTGGCGTTTCCAGGTCTTTACGAAGGGGCGTCTGCATCTCCGTTGCTCTTTCTTTATAAGGTCCAAAAACTTCTGGCTGACCACAAAACCGCAGGATGCGGGATTCGGGTCGGGAAAACAAGGGGGTCTGCTGCCCACCACCCCGGCAAGGGTGGGCGGACAACCCATCAGGCATCATTCGACAATCCTGCGAAAACTGGTGTAGTGGTCGCTGGTGTAATAACAGGCATCCGGTTCCCGGGGCTTGCCACCACACACAATGCGCCGGGCGCCTCGATCGCGCGCGCCTGGGGTTCTGACGGTGTATTCGCGGTAATAGCCGCGCGGATTGGCCGGCAATATCCGCTCACGATTGCCAAAAACCGTTCCGTCCTTGTCGTGCGGAAAAGGGCCACCATTCTGGATCAGCACATAAGTCGAACGGCCCTGGGGGGGGAGTTCCGCCACGGTGATGGAAGCCATGGAACCGTCGGTGAACGGGGATTTCCGGGCGTGTCCGGCAACCGGACCCAGTACCAACGCAACACCCACAACACACAAAACCCCTGCTTTTCGCACTTGGGTGGCTACAGCCTTGAGCATCAACGATACCTTTCAGAAACTACGGGTTAACCCGAAATTTCAACGGGCTAGTGTCGCTCAAAGCCCCCCAAAAAGCAAGCGCCTGCACAAAGATTGGGCAGGCGCCGGGGGTTTTGGGGGTGCACCAAAGTTAGTGCACGCTGTTTGTTGAAGGCTTACCGTGCTGCGCTGGCGTCGGCCACGGTAATGGCTGTCATATTCACCAGGCGCCGTACGGTGGTGCTGGGGGTGAGGATGTGCACCGGCTGTGCGGCCCCCAGCAGCACCGGGCCGATGGCGATGTTGCCACCCGCTGCCGTCTTGAGCAGGTTGTAGGAAATGTTGGCGGCGTCGATGTTGGGCAGCACCAGCAGGTTGGCATCGCCCGCCAGGCTGCTGTGGGGCATGAGCGCGGCGCGCGCCTTGCCGTCCAGGGCCACGTCGCCGTGCATCTCACCGTCCACTTCCAGCCAGGGCGCCTGCGCGCGCAAGAGCTCCAGCGTCTGGCGCATCTTCACGGCACTGGGCTGGTTGCTGGAGCCAAAGTTGGAATGCGACAGCAGCGCGGCCTTGGGCTTGATGCCAAAGCGCATCATTTCCTCGGCCGCCATGATGGTGATCTCGGCCAGCTGCTCGGCCGTGGGATCGTAGTTCACATGCGTATCGATGAGGAACACCTGGCGGTCGGGCAGCAGCAGGCCGTTCATGCACGCGTAGGTGTTGACCCCCGCGCGCTTGCCGATCACCTGGTCGATGTACTGCAGGTGGTGTGCCGTTTGGCCCCAGGTGCCGGTGATCAGCCCGTCGACCTCGCCCTTGTGCAGCAGCATGGCGCCGATCAACGTTAAGCGGCGGCGCATCTCGATCTTGGCGATCGGTGCGGTGATGCCCTTGCGCTCGGTCATGCGGTGGTAGGTCTGCCAGAAGTCGCGGTAGCGGTGGTCCTGCTCGACGTTGACCACGTCATAGTCCTGCCCCTCCTTGAGGCGCAGGCCGAACTTCTCGATGCGCTGCGCAATGATGGCCGGGCGGCCGATCAGGGTGGGGCGGGCGATCTTTTCGTCCACCACGATCTGTGCGGCGCGCAGCACGCGCTCTTCCTCGCCCTCGGCGTAGGCCACGCGCTTCTTGGTGGCGGCCTTGGCGGCGGTGAAGATGGGCTTCATGGTGGTGCCCGAGGCATACACGAAGGTCTGCAGATGGTCGCGGTAGGCGTCCATGTCCGCGATGGGGCGCAGGGCCACGCCGCTGTCCACGGCGGCCTGGGCCACGGCCGGTGCGATCATCATCATCAGGCGCGGATCGAACGGCTTGGGAATCAGGTATTCCGGGCCGAAGGCCAGCGGCTCGCCCACATAGGCCGCGGCCACCACTTCGCTCTGCTCGGCCTGGGCCAGCTCGGCGATGGCGTACACGGCGGCGATTTCCATCTCCATCGTGATGGTGGTGGCGCCGCAATCGAGCGCACCGCGGAAGATGTAGGGGAAGCACAGGACGTTGTTGACCTGGTTCGGATAGTCCGAGCGGCCGGTGGCCATGATGGCGTCGTCGCGCACGGCCTTCACGTCCTCGGGCTGGATCTCGGGGTTGGGGTTGGCCAGGGCGAAGATCAGGGGGCGCGGTGCCATGCGGGCCACCATATCCTTCTTGAGCACGCCGCCGGCCGACAGGCCCAGGAACACATCGGCGCCCGCGATGATCTCGCCGAGCGTGCGCGCATCGGTCTTTTGCGCGAAAAATCGCTTGTCCTCGTCCATCAGCTCGGTGCGGCCTTCATAGACCACGCCGGCGATGTCGGTCACCCAGATGTTCTCGCGCGGAATGCCCAGCTTGACCAGCAGGCCCAGGCAGGCCAGTGCCGCGGCGCCCGCGCCCGAGGTCACGAGCTTGATGCTCTGCAGGTCCTTGCCCGCCACCTTCAGGCCGTTGAGGATGGCGGCGCCCACCGTGATCGCCGTGCCGTGCTGGTCGTCATGGAAGACCGGGATCTTCATGCGCTCGCGCAGCTTGCGTTCGATGTAGAAACAGTCGGGGGCCTTGATGTCTTCCAGGTTGATGCCGCCAAAGGTGGGCTCCAGCGCAGCGATGATCTCGACCAGCTTTTCGGGGTCTTTCTCGTTGATCTCGATGTCGAACACATCGATGCCCGAGAACTTCTTGAACAGCACGCCCTTGCCTTCCATCACGGGCTTGCCGGCCAGCGGGCCGATGTCGCCCAGGCCCAGCACGGCCGTGCCGTTGGTCACCACACCCACCAGGTTGCCGCGGCTGGTGTATTTGAAGGCGGCGTTGGGGTCCTTGACGATTTCTTCGCAGGGGGCGGCGACACCGGGCGAGTAGGCCAGCGCCAGGTCATGCTGGTTGACCATCTGCTTGGTGGCCGCAATCGCAATCTTGCCGGGCTTGGGAAACTCGTGGTATTCGAGAGCGGCCTTGCGCAGGAGCGCACGCTTGTCGGGAAGAGGATGGTTGTCGGCCGTGGTGTTCTCGGGCATCAAGCGTCTCCAGCTTTCAGAAAGTGCCGGGGTCCGCGGTGGATCTGCTCGGGCCGGACCGTCAGCTTTGTAAGGGGAGGTGCATTGTAGGCTGGGTCCCGTGACAGCCCTGGCCCGCCAACGTGCTTATCTGATTGCAACACTTGTTCAGGAAAGGATCAAAGCTGCAAGATCGGAAGCATCGGTTCCGTGGCCAGCGAGTGTCTGGCGGGCGGAGCCGGAATGTGCAATAAAACGCATCTGGCGTTGTCCATAAAGCGCCAGATGCTATGAATTTTGCAGCCATTGGCGTGTGTAGGCATCTGGCGCGTTTTACGCCGTCTCCGCCAGCGCATCGCCCAGCGCATTGACCAGGCGGTCGATCTCGGCGCGTTCGCTGATGAACGGCGGTGCCAGCTGGATGGTGTCGCCACCGTAGCGCACGTAAAAGCCCTTCTTCCAGCAGTTCATCGCGATTTCGTAGGGTCGCTTGGCGGGTTCGCCGGGCAGCGGCGCAATCGTCAGGCCCGCAGCCAGGCCGAAGTTGCGGATGTCCAGCACATGCCTGGCGCCCTTCAGGCTGTGCACGGATTCTTCAAAATACGGCGCCAGGGCGTTGACGCGGCCGATCATGTCTTCCTTTTGCAGGATGTCGAGCGCCGCAATGCCCGCTGCGCAGGCCACGGGGTGGGCCGAGTAGGTGTAGCCATGCGGGAACTCCAGCATGTAGTCCGGGCCGCCCGCTGCCATGAAGGTGTCGTAGATCTCCTTGCTGGCCACCACGCCGCCCAGCGGCTGCGCCCCGTTGGTGACCTGCTTGGCAAAGTTCAGGATGTCGGGCGTCACGCCAAAGGCCTCGGCGCCGGTCCAGGCACCGCTGCGGCCAAAACCGCTGATCACTTCGTCAAAAATCAGCAAAATGTTGTTCTGCGTGCAGATTTCGCGCAAGCGCTGCAGGTAGCCCACGGGCGGGATGACGACGCCGGCCGAGCCCGAGAAGGGCTCGACGATGACGGCGGCGATATTGCTTGCGTCGTGCAGCGCAATCACGTCGAGCAGCCGGTCGGCCAGCTCCTTGCCGGTGGGCGGCAGGCCCTTGTGGAACGAGCCCGCCGGCGGCTGGGTATGGGGCAGGTGGTCGGCCTCCACACCCTGGCCGAACAGCTTGCGGTTGGCCACGATGCCGCCGACCGAGATGCCGCCGAAGTTCACGCCGTGGTAGCCCTTTTCGCGGCCGATCAGGCGCGTCTTGGTGCCCTGGCCCTTGGCGCGCCAGTAGGCGCGGGCCATCTTGAGCGAGGTGTCGGCAGACTCCGAGCCCGAGCCGGTGAAGAACACATAGTCGAGCCCGGTGGGCGTGATGGCCTTGATGCGGTTGGCCAGCTCGAACGACAGCGGGTGGCCGAACTGGAAGGCGGGCGCGTAGTCGAGCTTCATCGCTTGCTTGCCGATGGCTTCGGCGATCTCGCGGCGGCCATGGCCCAGGCCCGAGCACCACAGGCCCGAGAGGCCGTCAAAAATCTTGCGGCCCTCGCTGTCGGTGTAATACGCGCCGCTGCCCTCCACGATCATGCGCGGGTTTTGCTTGAACTGGCGGTTGGCCGTGTAGGGCATCCAGTGCGCGTCCAGCCATTCGGCGTCCATGCGGGGTGCGGCGCCAGCGGCGGGGGTGTCGATGGGGGCAAAGCTCATGGGGGTCTCCGGTGCATACAGATAGAGATGGGCGCCCCGGTTGGGGCACGGAGTAGCCATTGTTGTTCCGGTTGCCAATTGCTCAAAGAACGCAATATCAATGTTCACTTGCTGATCTATGCAAGCATTGGTCGTTTTTGCTGTGCGGTGATGGTGTTTGATTTGCTATTAAATAAATAGCTATTTATCCTGAACAGGAAAGAGTTTCGGCCTTTTTGTTCAAAGACTGAATCGACCTTTGCTTACAATTCGCCCATGCGCAAGCCCACCTTCTTCCGATGCGCTGGCGCGGTAGGGCGCTGGCTGGCGGCAGCCTGCCTGCTGGCTGCGCCGCTGGCGGGGGCCGGGCAGACGGCCGCGGTGGCCACCGCGCCCATCCGCATCGGCGTGCTGGCCGTACTGGACGGCGAGGACTCCCGTCGCCTGTGGCAGCCGCTGGTCGACGGGCTGGCGCGCGCCCTGCCGGGGCACAGCGTGCGGCTGCAGGTGCTCGACCCGGATGCGCTGGAATCGGCGCTGGCGCGGCAGGCCCTGGACTTCGTGGTGACCAACCCGGGGCACTATGTGCGGCTGGAGGCACGCCACGGCGCCACGCGCATCGCCACCCAGACCACCGCCGAAAGCGATGACCCCGCCCACACCGTGGGCTCGGCCGTGGTGGTGCGCGCTGGCACGCCCGTGCCCGCCACGCTGGAGGCCTTGCGCGGGCAGCGCGTGGCGGCCGTGGCCGAAGATGCCTTTGGCGGCTACCAGCTGGTGGCGCATGAATGGTTGCAGAGCGGCCTGGACGCCGAGGCGGGCGCGGTGCAGCGGGTGTTCACCGGTTTTCCGATGCAGCGCGTGGCCGACGCGGTGCTGGCGGGCCGGGCCGACGCGGGCATCCTGCGCACCTGCGTGCTGGAGCAGCTTGAACGCGCGGGGCGCGTGGCCCCGGGCGCGCTGGTGGTGGTGGGCGCGCGGCCAGATGCGCCGGCGGCCTGCCAGTCGTCCACGCCGCTGTACCCCGGCTGGGCGTTTGCCGCCCTGGCCAGCACGCCGCCCGAGCTGGGCCGCACCGTGCTGCTGGCGTTATTGACCTTGCCCGTCGATGCCCAGGGCGGCCGCTGGTCGGTGCCCGCAGATTACCAGCGCGTGCACGAGGTGCTGCGCGCGCTGCAGGCCGAGCCCTATGCGTTCTTGCGCGAGACCCGGGTGCAGGCGCTGCTGGGCCGCTACTGGTACCTGCTGGCCGGCACGCTGGCCGTGCTGCTGCTGGGTGCGGTCTACATGCTGCATGTGGAACTGCTGGTCAAGCGCCGCACCGCCGAGCTCACGCGCAGCCTGCGCGAGCGCGAGCGCCTGGCGCAGCAACTGGCGCAGGGGCAGGAGACCATGGACCACCTCTCGCGCCTGTCCATACTGGGCGAGCTGTCGGCCACGCTGGCGCACGAACTCAGCCATCCGCTGGCCACCATTGCCAACTACGCCGCCAGCGTGCAGCGCCGTGCCGCCAGCGGCAAGCTCACGCCCGACGCGCTGGCGCAGGCGCTGCAGGACATGGCCCAGGAAACCGAGCGTGCCACGCGCGTGATCGCCAGCATCCGGGCGCTGGCACGCCGGCGCGTGCCGGTGCGCGCGCTCAGCGACCCGGTGGCGCTGGCCAACGAGGCCGTGGCACTGTTTGGTGGCCTGCTGGGCCAGGCACCGCCGATTCGCGTCGAATGCGCGCCCGGCAGCCGGGGCCTGCGCGTGCCGGGTGACCCGCAGCAGATCCAGCAGGTGCTGCTGAACCTGCTGAAAAATGCGCTGGACGCCCACCGCGCCGCCGGCCGGGCAAACGCCCCCATCACTATCCATATCGAACGCCAGGGCGACCGCCTGGCCATCGCCGTGCAGGACCAGGGCGCGCCCCTGAGCGATGCCGAGCGTGCGCGGCTGTTCGAGCCCTTCTACACCACCCGCCCCGACGGCCTGGGCCTGGGCCTGGCCATCTGCCGGGGCATTGCCGAAACGCATGGCGGTGCGCTGCAGGCCCGCCCGGCCGGCGCGGCGGGCGAGCCCGGCATGGTGTTCGAATTGCTGCTGCCGCTGGCCCTGCCCACGCCCCACCAGGACGCAACACCATGACCGCACCCCCTCCCGTCATCCATGTGGTGGACGACGACCCCGCCTTCCTGCGCTCGACCCTGTTCATGGTCGAAGGGCTGGGTTTTGCGCCCGTGGGTTACGCGCAGGCGCAGGATTTTCTGGATGCCCATCCAGCGCCCGTGCCCCAGGGCTGCTGCCTGCTGCTGGACATCCGCATGCCGCGCATGAGCGGGCTGGAGCTGCAGCGGCGCCTGGCCGACCTGGGGCGCGACTATCCCATCGTGTTCATGACTGGGCACGGCGACATCGACCAGGCCGTGCAGGCCATGCGCGCGGGCGCCATCGACTTTCTGCAAAAGCCTTTTCGCGAGCAGGCGCTGCTCGATGCGCTGAACTACGCCGTGGGTGTGAACCTGGCAGCGCAGCACCAGCAGGGGCTGCGCGCCGCCGCGCAGGAGCAGCTCGGGCGCCTGTCGCCGCGCGAGCGCGATGTGGCGCGCCTGGTGGCATTGGGCCTGAGCAACAAGGAAGTGGCGCGGCAGCTGAGCATCAGCGACCACACCGTGCATGTCCACCGCCAGCGCATCACCGAGAAGACCGGCAGCGGCCATGCCGCCGATCTGGCCCGCTTGATCTTGCGCGCCGACCCCCGGGCGCTGGACGACGGCGGCACCTCCGTGCCGCCGCCGCACCCTGTTTAAGCTATCAAATCAAGAGCTGTTGCACTTCGGATTTGAGGCCGCCAAGCGCTACAACCATAATTGTCTGAACTTTCAGGCCTTTAGCGGGCAGGCTGGGGCGCTGCCTTGGCGCGCTCGGCGGCGGCACCGGCCTTGAGCTGCTCCATCATTTCCTTTTGCTTGGCCACCAGCGGCGGGAAGGGTCCGAAGCGGTGCTGGTCTGCATCGGCGCCCAGCAGGTAGGGCGGGAAGGCCGAGTCCACCGGCTTGTTCCAGCGTGCCGGGAAGTCCACCTCCAGGTTGGCCTTGGTGGGGCGCGGCTTGGAGAGCACGAACGCGGCCACGTCGTAGGCCTCGTCATCGCTCAGTTGCGGCGCGTCGTGCGATGCGCCCAGCGGCATGTTGTGCTTGATGAAGCGCGTGGCCATGATCAGGCGGTTCATGCCTGCGCCGTTGTTGAAGGTGTCGTTGCCCCACAGCGGCGGGAAGGTGTAGCCCTGCGCATCGCCCACCTGGCCGGCGCGCACGCCCTGGCCGTCGGGGCCGTGGCATACCGCGCACTTGGCTGCGTACACCTTGCCTCCCGCCACCGTGTCGGCGCGCCGGTTGGGCATCTTGCTTTGCACCATGCCAGCGCCCTGCACCGTGGCGCCCACCGGGATGCCTTGCGACAGGAAGGAGATGTAGGTCACAAAAGCCTTCATCTCGCGCGAGTTCAGCGGCAGGGGCTTTCCGCTCATGCTGCGCTCCATGCAGCCGTTGACGCGCTCCTCGACGGTGCTGATATCGTCCTCGCGTCCACGGTACTGCGGGAAGGTGGCCGACACGCCGCTCCAGGGCATGGCAAAGGGCTTGGTGGCGTTGCTCTGGTGGCAGGAAGCGCAGGCCAGGTTGTTGCCCGCCAGGCGGCGGCGTACGTCCTGCACCTCGGGGCCGATGTGGGCAAAGGTGCGCGTGGTCAGCTCGTGGCCGTACTGCACCAGCTCGCGGTACTGGCCGGGCGGCAGCTTGTCGATTTCGGGCACGGCGCGGCCCACCAGGTTGACGGGCGCGGGCGCATCGGTGGCGGCCAGGGCGGCAGTGCAAAGCAGGGCCAGTGCAGGGGCGGCCAGCAGTTTCTGAAGAGAGGGAGTCATGGTCTTATGCCTTTCTTGTGGGACGCGACCATCGTAGATGGGTGCCCGGGGCCACCGCAAGCGCCTGTTCCGGCCAAGCCTGTAGCCTTTTCAGGCTATTGCGTTCGCGCCGGCACCGGCTATCGGGCTGGTAGCCTTGGGGGGTGTTTTTCCCTTGCCCGTATCACCGCAATGCCCGCCCCTTCCCCCCGTGAACGTGCCGTGCTGGGCCAGCTCAGCGACATGGACCTGCGCCTGCTGCAGGTGTTCAAGAGCGTGGCCGAGTGCGGCGGCATGTCGGCGGCCGAGCTGGAGCTGAACATCGGCACCAGCACCGTCAGCCGCCACATGAAAGACCTGGAGACGCGCCTGGGCCTCACGCTGTGCCGGCGTGGGCGCGCGGGCTTTGCCCTCACGCCCGAGGGCCAGCGCGTGTACGACGAAACCCTGCGGCTGCTGAGCGCCGTGGACGCGTTTCGCAGCAGCATCGACGACATCCACCGCCGCATGGGCGGGCGCCTGGAGGTGGCGGTGTTCGACAAGACCGCCAGCAACCCGGCGGCGCACATTGGCGACGCGATTGCGCTGTTCACGGCCCAGGCACCGGACGTGAGCCTGCAGATGCATGTGGCCTCGATCAACGCCATCGAGCGCGGGCTGATCGACGGCAGCCTGCATATCGGCATCATCCCGGCGCACCGCGCCTCGCAGAGCCTGGTGTATGCCAGCCTGTTCACCGAGACCATGCTGCTGTACTGCGGTGTGCGCCACCCGCTGTTCGGTGCCGACCACACGGCCCTGACCTGGGAGGCCTTGCGTGCCCACCAGTTTGCCGGCCTGGGCTACCACTCGCCCAACATGGAGCTGAGCCACAGCGCGCATCTGCCGCGCAAGGCCACGGGGTTTGACCAGGAGTCGATCGCCACGCTGATCCTCTCGGGCCGCTACCTGGGCTTTCTGCCCGACCACTACGCCGAAGCCTTCGTGCGCCAGGGCCAGATGCAGGCCGTGCAGCCCGCGCAGTTTCTCTACCGCTGCCAGTTTGTCAGCGTGCTGCGCAAGTCGCCCCAGCCACCGCGCGCGGCCCAGGCGTTTGCGCAATGCCTGCTGGCCGCGCATGGTGGATAGTCCCACGGCATTGCGCCGGCCCTGCAGGCGTTTCATGGCATCCATGGAGAGCCAGCCTGCAAACCCTCAGGGCGCAGGGCCTGCGGGAGGACGCGCTGCTCGACGTGAAGGCCTGATACGGATTCGCCTTCCAACGTCCATCAACCCGCCGAAGCCAGTCCGGCCAGGCGCTGGACCAGCCAGCGCTGGAAGGCAAGGCCCGCTCTGCTTCGGCTGTGCAAGGGAATGCGGTACATGGTGGGCTCCTTGAAGTGGTGGGTGGTTCAGGCGTTGTGCAATGCCGGGCTGTTGCCCGCCTGGCGGTGCGCGGCGCGCTCCCAGGCTTTTTCGTGGAAAAAGAAGGCCACGGCCTGCACCGTGGGTTCCAGCAGGCTCAGCGTGAGCGAGGCCCACAGGTTGCCGGTGACGGCATAGGCCACCAGCGCGGCCACGCAGATGTGGATGAGGTAGTAGCTGCCCGTCTTCATCAGCATGGTCTTGTTCTGGCGGGCGGCGCGGCGGATGAGGGACATGGCGGACTCCTTGGCTTCAACGGGGCCTGCGGTGAAAAACAGGCGCAGTCAAATGGTAGTCATTCTCAACATCGGTGGCCAATTGATCGTGCCTAAGCCGTGGATAGCCGCCCGCAGCCGGGGCCGGCAAAGCCGCCTTTCGCGTCACCCCCCGTTGCTATGATGGCCGTCTTTCCCCCCAACCCCTCATCGCAACCGGGAGCACCGCATGGCCCTCATGGACTTCATCAAGAAACAGTTCATCGACATCCTGGAGTGGACCGAAGAGGGCGATGGCCAGCTTGCCTGGCGCTACCCGATGGCGGGGATGGAAATCCAGAACGGCGGCACGCTGGTGGTGCGCGAGTCGCAGATGGCCGTCTTCGTCAACGAGGGCCAGTTGGCCGACGTGTTCGGCCCCGGCACCTACAAGCTGACCACGCAGACCCTGCCGGTGCTCACCTACCTGAAGAACTGGGACAAGCTGTTCCAGTCGCCCTTCAAGAGCGATGTGTACTTCTTCAGCACGCGCCAGCAGATCGATCAGAAATGGGGAACGCCCCAGCCCATCACCATCCGCGACAAGGACTTTGGCGCGGTGCGCCTGCGCGCGTTCGGCAACTACGCCTACCGCATCGCCGATCCCAAGCTGTTCCACACCGAGATCTCGGGCACCCGCGACAGCTACCCTGTGGCCGACCTCGAAGGCCAGCTGCGCGGCCTGGTGCTGCAGAACATCAGCAACGCCATCGCGGGCAGCGGCCTGCCGTTTCTCGACCTGGCGGCCAACCAGGTGATGTTTGCCGATGCGCTGGCCAAGGAGCTGGCACCCGTTTTTGCCAAGATCGGCCTGGTCATCGAGAGCCTGACGGTGCAGAACGTCTCGCTGCCCGAAGAGCTGCAGAAGATCCTGGACCAAAAAATCGGCATGGGCATGGTCGGCAACGACATGGGCAAGTTCATGCAGTACCAGACCGCGCAGGCCATCCCGAAATTTGCCGAAGGCGCCGGCAATGGCGGTGGCGGCATTGCCGGCGACGCCATGGGCCTGGGCGCTGGCGTGGCGCTGGGCCAGGTGCTGGCGCAAAACCTGCAGGCCGGTCTGCAAGGCGGCGGGGCGGCGGCGCAGGCGCCTGCTGCGGCCGCACCGGTGGGCGTCAAGCCCGAAGACGTGATGGCCACACTCGAAAAGCTGGGCGAGCTCAAGGCCAAGGGCATCCTCACGCCGGAAGAGTTCGACGCCAAGAAGGCCGAGCTGCTCAAGAAATTGGTCTGATTGCTATTGTCTGGATAGCTGTCTGCGCTTGATGGGTAAGCGCAAGAGGCCAAAAACACCTTAAAAAATGGCCGAAAGCGCCACACAACGCCACTACCGCGCGCCCTGCCCCGGTTGCGGTGCGCCGGTCGAATTCCGCAGCGCGCAGTCCACGCACGCCGTCTGCGGCTACTGCCAGAGCACCGTGGTGCGCAGCGGCGATGTGCTCACGCGCCTGGGCAAGATGGCCGAGCTGTTCGACGACCACAGCCCGCTGCAGACCATGGCCAGCGGGCGCATCACGCTCGATGGCAAGGAGGTGCCCTTCACCCTCGTCGGCCGCCTGCAGTACAAGGGCGATGCCGGGGTCTGGACCGAATGGACCGCCTTCCTCGAAGACGGCACCCTGGCCACGCTGGGCGAGGACAACGGCGCCTACGTGTTCTCCCGGCCCATCGACCCGGGTCGCGAGCTGCCCGAGGCCGCGCGCTGGTCCATCGGCACCACCACGGCCATCAACGGCAAACCCTACAGCGTGGCCTACGCCGGCCAGGCGCAGCTGATCTCGGCGCAGGGCGAGCTGCCCAGGCTACCGCCGCTGGGCCAGCCCTTCGGCATGGTCGAGTTGCGCAGTAGCGATGGCGAAGTGCTCAGCATCGACTACGGCCACACCCCGCCCCGCGTCGAGCGCGGCCGCGCCGTGCTGCTTGAAGACCTGCAGCTCCAGGGCCTCAAGGACGAATCCGCCAAGGACGAAAAAGGCCGCCAGTTCAACTGCCCGCACTGCGGCGCGCCGGTGCAGGTGCAGCTGGCCTCCACCAAAAGCATCACCTGTGGATCCTGCTCCAGCATCATCGACCTGGGCAGCGGCGTGGGCGGCGAGCTGCGCTCGGCCATGCAGGACGAGCCCGTGCGCCCCATCATCCCGCTGGGCGCCAAGGGCCCGCTGCAGGGCGTGCACTGGCAGGTGGTGGGCTTTCAGCACCGCATGGGCGTGGTGCCCGGCGACGATGAACACTTTGGCTGGAGCGAATACCTGCTCTACAACCAGAAGCGCGGCTTCGCCTTCCTGGTCGATTCGGAAGAAGGCTGGAGCATGGTGCGCCCCACCACCGGCGCGCCGCAGATGGCCGCCACCGGGCGAACGGCCACCTACCTGGGCACCACCTACCAGCTCAAATACAGCTACAACGCCGAAACCACCTATGTGCTCGGCGAGTTCTATTGGCCAGTGGAGCGCGGCCAGAAAACCTTCAACCGCGACTTTGCCGCTGCCCGCGGCCTGCTGTCGATGGAGCAAAGCGCCAGCGAGATCACCTGGTCCGCCGGCGACAGGCTGGCCAGCGACACCGTGGTGCAGGCCTTCGGCCTGGGCGACAAAAAAGACGTGCTGCAGCGCGACGACCCCGGCCCCTTCGTGGCCGCCAAGGGAGCGGGCTGCGGCACGGTCATCCTCATCGTGGTGGTGCTGCTCATCGTGCTCATCATCATGAGCAACTGCTCGGGCTCGTCGGGCAGCAGCTACCGCAGTTCGGGCGGCTCGTTCGGGGGGTATTCCTCCGGCGGCAGCCACAAATGACATTGAAACAACCCGAATTTCATCGGAGAACAGCATGACCAAATTCGAATGGCTTCACCCCCTGTCCATCGTCGGCACGCTGCTGTATGCCCTCATGGGCATCGTCATCTTCTGGCTGGCCTTCATCCTCATCGACAAGATCACGCCCTATGACCTGTGGCGCGAAATCGTCGAAAAGCAGAACAAGGCCCTGGCCCTGGTGGTGGCCGCGATGTGCCTGGGGATCAGCATCATCGTGGCGGCGGCCATCCACTGACTGCGAAAGCACCGGCCGCGCTGCCACCGCTGGCGGGCAAGCCGCGCCATGGCGCAGGCCACACAATACCGCCTGCTTTCACCGGCCCACTGGCCTGACACCACCCCCCCATGCCCACCCTCGACTGGCTCAACCGCGCCCACGCCTTCACCACCGCCGCCCAGGTGCCCTACCGCCTGCTGGAGAGCGTCTCCACCCACGGTGACGCCGCCAGTGCACAAAACAACCTGCTCATCCAGGGCGACAACCTCGAAGCGCTCAAGGCCCTGCTGCCGTTTTACCGCGGGCAGGTCAAATGCATCTTCATCGACCCGCCCTACAACACCCAAAGCGCGTTCGAGCACTACGACGACAACCTGGAGCACAGCCAGTGGCTCAGCATGATGCTGCCGCGCCTGCAGCTGCTGCGCGACTTGCTCAGTGACGACGGCTCGATCTGGGTGACCATTGACGACAACGAGGGGCATTACCTCAAGGTGCTGATGGATGAGGTGTTTGGGCGGAGGAATTTTGTGGCGAACCTTGCTTGGCATAAGCGTGTCAGCCCCGCAAATGATGCGCACTATTTCAGCAATGATCACGACCACATACTGGTGTACGCGAAAGCAAAAGCAAAGTGGACTCCCAACAAGCTACCCAGAAGTGAGGCGCAGCAAAAGTACTACACAAATCCCGACAACGACCCCCGCGGCCCATGGAACTCTGCAGCCTATACCTGCGCGAAAACTGCCGATGAGCGTCCTAACCTTTACTACCCGCTAGTACATCCCAAGACCGGGGAAGAGGTTTGGCCAAAAAAAACGCGCGTCTGGGCATTTGGCCGCGAAACGCATGAAGAGCACGTACGCAACAAAATGATTTATTGGGGTGTGGATGGTGGTGCATCGCTACCCCGCATCAAGAAATTTTTAGATGGTTCTGGTGATGTTGTTCCGCGCTCTATTTGGGCTCACGAAGACTCCGGCCACAACCAAGAGGCAATGCTGGAAGGTCTTGCTTTATTTGAAAGTGCTCGCTTCGGCACTCCAAAGCCAGAACGTCTGCTTCAACGCATCCTCCACATCGCCACCCACTCCGGCGACCTCGTCCTCGACAGCTTCCTTGGCAGTGGCACCACGGCCGCCGTGGCGCACAAGATGGGCCGGCGCTGGATCGGCATCGAAATGGGCGAGCACGCCGCCACGCACTGCCTGCCGCGCCTGCAAAAGGTGGTGGACGGCGAGCCGGGCGGCATCAGCCAGGCGGTGGGCTGGCAGGGCGGCGGCGGTTTTCGCTTCCAGAGGTTGGGCGCGCCCATCTTCGATGCCGATGGCTGCATCCACCCCGAGGTGCGCTTTGCCACGCTGGCCGCCTTTGTCTGGCAACAGGAAACCGGCACGGCCTTCGACCCCGCGCACGCCACGCCGGGCACGCCGCACCTGGGAACGAACTCTGTTTTTGATAGCTACTTGCGCTCGCCAGAAGAGCGCACAGAGCCGATTTCATCTGAAACCCTGCCGGAAGCCACGCCGGAACCCGAGCCGATACTGCGCAGCCGCACCGCCTACTACCTGCTGTTCAACGGCATCCTGGGCGACAAGCGCCCGGCCAGCGGCAACGTGCTCACTTCGGCCGTGCTCGATGCGCTGCTGGAGTTGCACGCCGCCACCCCCCACCCCGATGCGCCCCTGGTGGTGTATGGCGAGGCCTGCCGCCTGGGCGATGCGCGCCTGGCGCTGGCGCGCGTCACGTTCAAGCACATTCCGTATGACGTGAAGGCGAGGTGAGGGCAATGAACGACGTTACGGGCGAGTTTCTGAATGAACTTCGGCGCATGTCCACGGAGACGGAATGGCTGGAGTTCAAGCGTGCCGGGCAGACGTTCAGCTTTGACCAGATGGCGCAGTACGTCTCTGCGCTGGCCAACGAAGCCAATTTGCACCGCCGCGAAGAGGGCTGGCTGGTCATGGGTATTGATGACAGGCTGGACCCGACCACCGGCATGCGCCCGGCGATCGGAACAGAATTTGCGCGCGCATTGCCTGAACTCAACCGGATCAGAGAGTCGGTGGCTGCGCAAACTGCACCGCCCGTCGTTTTGCATCCACCCCACGAGCTGGAGGTGGACCGGCCAGACGGAGCGCCAGCGCGGGTGCTGCTGTGGCGTATTCCGGCTGCGCCCCGAGGGGTGCCGGTCTCTTGCAAGGGCCACTACTGGGGGCGTAATGGTGAGAAGCTGTGTGGGCTACCCTTGCACAAGCTCGATACCTTGCGTGCGCAATCGGCTTTGCACGACTGGTCAGCGGCTGTTGTCACGCAGGATTGGGCGCTGCTGTCGGCCCCAGCCATTGCCAGGGCGCGGGAGCTGTATGCGCGTCGCTATGCCAGCAAGCCCGATATCGTCAAAGAGATGCTGGGGCAGACGGATGCGCAGTTTCTGCATTCGCTGCGCTTGGCCGTCCATGGTGGCCTGACGCGGGCGGCGCTGGTGCTTTTGGGCCTGCCAACGGCTGCCAGCCAGTTAGGCGGGCCAACGCCACGCATCAGCTGGCAGCTGCTGGACCACCGAAACGAACCTGTGACGCACCAGCATTTCGGACTGCCGCTGCTGTCGTCCATCGACGCCTTGATTGCCCGCATCCGCATCATCGAGATCAATATCTTGCCGCCGCGTGAAGTGGCGCCACTGAATCTGCCCAACTACGACGATTGGGTGCTGCGCGAAGCCCTGCACAACTGCGTGGCACACCAGGATTACACACAGGGCGGACGCATTCTGGTGACGGAGGGGCCGGATACGCTGCGCTTTTTCAACTACGGAGAGTTTCTGCCTGGGTCACTGGACAAGGTTCTACATGCGCAGCAGCCCGAGCAGCGCTACCGCAATGCCTGTCTGGCCGATGCGATGGTGGAGCTGGACTTGATGGAGACGCTCAACCGTGGCGTGAAAGGAATGTTCCGCAAGCAAAAGGAGCGCTTCTTCCCGCTGCCCGATTACGACATCGCGGCGCAACCTGCATCCGTCAGCGTCATGCTGTATGGCCGCGTTCTGGACAAGGGGTATGTCGATGCCTTGATGACGAACAGCGATCTCAGCCTGGAAGATGCCGTGCTGCTCGACCAGATTCAAAAAGGCCGCAAGCCACCCGCAGGCGAATTGCGACGTCTGCGCGCCAAGGGTTTGGTGGAGGGGCGCAGCCCCAGGTTGCGCATCTCCGCGCAGTTGGCGGTTGCAATGGGGCAAGAGGTGGCCTATCTCAATCAAAAAGGCCCGTCCGTTGAGGACTGCAAAAAGGCGGTGTGCGATTTGCTCGCCATGGCGCCCCAACCCCGTGTCGAGATCGATGCCCTGTTGATGGACAAGCTGATGCTGTGGATTCCAGGGGCGTCGGAGCGCAAGAAGTACATCAAGGAACTGCTGGCCGATATGGCACGGCAGGGCTCGATCCGGAATATTGGCAAGCCGACCCGTGGCGCTGTTTGGGCGCTGGTTGCGCCAATGAGATCCCGTGTTTAGCCAATATTTTTCCAATGGGAAATAAAAAGTTTTTGTAAATCAACCACTTACATTGGCGCATTGGCTAAAGATTGCCAAAATTTGCGCCAATTCAAACCCATCCCCATGACCCCCATCACCCTCAAGACCTACCAGCAAACCGCCCTCGATGCGCTGGGCGCGTACGCCCGCGCAGCCCGCACCAAGGGCCCGGCGCTGGCCTTTGGTGAGCTGGCGGGCCGCCCCTACAACCTTGACGCCTTTGGCGCGCAGGTGCCCTGTGTGTGCCTGCGCATTCCCACGGGCGGCGGCAAGACGGTGCTGGCGGCGCACGCGCTGCCCCTGCTGGCGCGCGAGTGGCAGGGCAGCGATGCGCCGGTGGCCGTGTGGCTGGTGCCCAGCGATGCCATTCGCCAGCAAACGCTCAAGGCCTTGCAGACGCCCGGCCATGCCTACCGCGCCGCCCTGACCGATGCCTATGGCGAGGGCTTGCAGGTGTGCACGCTCGACGACGTGGCGCAAATCGCCCCGCCCGACTGGGGGCGGCACGCCGTGGTGGTGGTGGCAACCATCCAGAGTTTTCGGGTGGAGGACGCAGGCCAGCGCAATGTGTACAGCTTCTCGGAGGGCTTTGAGCCGCATTTCAAGAGCGCGCCTGAGGGCTGCATGGCCTGCCTGCAGGGCTTGCCCGACGCTGTGGTGACCGCTCAAGACGCCGCGCAGGACGAAACCGGCGTGCTGACGGGCTTTGTGGGCCAGCCGCGCTGGAGCCTGGCCAACTGGCTGGCGCTGCAGCGCCCCCTGGTCATCGTGGACGAGGCGCACAACACCAAGACGGACAAGAGTTTCACGGCATTGCAGCGGCTGAACCCCGCGTTCATTCTGGAGCTGACGGCCACGCCGATTGCGACCAAGACCAATGTGCTCTACCACGTCAGCGCCCAGGAGCTGGCGGCCGAGGACATGATCAAGCTGCCCATCGTGCTGGCCGAGCACCCCGAGGGCTGGCCTGCTGCCGTGTTTGGCGCAGTGCAGACGCAGCGCAAGCTGGAGGCCGAGGCGCTGAAGGACGAGGCCGAGGGGCATGGCTATGTGCGGCCCATCGTGCTCTTTCAGGCGCAAAACCTGGGCGACGAGATGCCGCCGGAGGCACTGCGCCGCTATCTGGTGGAAGAGCTCAATCTGCCAGACAACCAGATCGTGGTGGCCACAGGCACCCAGCGCGGGCTGGACGACATCAACCTGGCGGCGCGCAATTGCCCGGTGCGTTATGTGATTACGGTGCAGGCGCTGCGCGAGGGCTGGGATTGCCCGTTTGCCTATGTGCTGTGCAGCCTGCAAAAGCTGACCAGCGCCACGGCGGTGGAGCAGTTGCTGGGCCGTGTGCTGCGCATGCCGCAGGCCCGCCGGCGTGGGCGCGAGGCGCTCAACCGCGCTTATGCCCATGTGTGCGCGGCGGAGTTTTCTGCTGCAGCGCATGCACTGGCCGACCGGTTGATCCAGCACATGGGGTTCGAGGCGCTGGATGTGGCTTCGATGCTGGCGCCGCCATCGAGCTACCCGCTGTTTGGCGAAGAATTTAACGAAAATCCACATGCAGCGCCCGCCCCTCAAGCGCTGATAGCTACCAATTTTGATGTAATTTCAGCCACACCCGAGCTGCTGGCAGTGCCCGGTGTGCAGCAGCAGACCATTGCCGGTGCGGCGCAGCTGGTGGTTGCGGGCCACATCGAGGCCAGCACCGAGGCGCTGATGCTGGCCCAGGTGCGCGGGGCCAAAAAGCAGGAGCAGCTGCGCGAGCAGGTGGCCCAGCACAACGCGCTGGTGGCGGCCAGCGTGGCCCCCGCATCGCGCGGCGTGCGTTTTGCGCCCGTGCCCACGCTGGCCTATCGCACCGACGCACAAGCGCCGCTGTGGCCGCTGGAGCAGGGCGCGGTGCTGGGGACGGTGGAGCTTGATCTGCTCAGCCCCCAGGCCGTGCAGCTGCCCGGTTTTCATGTGGTGCAAGAGTCGAATGTGATCGAGATCGACGTGCAGGACGCACGCGTGACGCTGCGCCCCACCGATGTGCAGCAAATGGCCATGGACTACGGCGCCAGCAGCATCACCGCCGACACGCTGGTGCGCTGGCTGGACCAGTCGCTGCACAAGGCGCTGCACGCGCCCCTGGCGGGCATCACGCAGTCGCAGCGCCGCGCTTTTTTGGCGGCCGTGGTGAACCACCAGCTGCATGCCTGCGGCCTGCCGCTGGTGCTGCTGGCGCAGGCGCGTTTTCAGCTGGCCCGGTGCATTGCATTGCATGTGGGCGATCTGCGCGACCAGGCGGCCAAGCGGCAGTTTCGCCAGCTCGTGTTGCAACAAGGCCAGGCGGGCGCCTGGTTGCTGGAGAGCGACTGGCTGCACCCCCATGTGTTTGAGCCTGGACGCTACCCGGCGCCGGTGGCATCGCGCTACAGCGGGCGCTACCAGTTCACGCGGCACTACTTTGCCGTGCTGGCCGACCTGAAGGATGGCGGCGAAGAGTTTCAGTGCGCGCAGTTGATCGACCGCCACCCCCAGGTCCGGCAATGGGTGCGCAACCTCGATACCGCGCCCTGCGGCTTTGCCCTGCCTACGTCGCGCGGCCGGTTTTTTGCCGACTTTGTGGCCGAGCTGGTCGATGGCCGTGTGGCCTTGCTCGAATACAAAGGGGCGCATTTGCTGAGCGACCCCTACGAAATTGAAAAGAGCCAGGTGGGTGCGCTGTGGGCACAGGCCAGCGCGGGCAAAGCCGTGTTTGGTTGGCTGACCAAGCAGCAAGACGGCAAGAGCCTGGCGCAGCAGCTGGACATGGTGCTGGCATGACGCCTGCCGCAGCGCCTGCCACGGCACCCGGCGCCCCTCGCCCCATCGACATCGCCCTGCTCGCCAGCGTGTTCGTGGTGGCCGCCTGCGGCCTGCTGTACGAGCTGGCGGCGGGCGCGCTGGCGTCGTACCTGCTGGGCGACTCGGTGCTGCAGTTCAGCACCATCATCGGCACCTATCTGTTCGCCATGGGCGTGGGCTCCTGGCTGTCGCGGTATTTCGAGCGGCAGCTGCCCGCGCATTTCCTGCGCATCGAGCTGCTGGTGGCGCTGATGGGCGGGGCGCTGCCGGCCACGCTGTTCCTGGCCAACGCCTACACGCCGGGCGCCTTTCGCTTCCTGCTGTACGGCATGGTGTTCATGGTGGGCACGCTGGTGGGGCTGGAGATTCCGCTGGTCATGCGCATCTTGAAGCGCAACGTGGCGCTGAAAGACCTGGTCTCGCAGGTGCTGACCTTCGACTACCTGGGCGCGCTGGCCGTGTCGCTGGCGTTCCCGCTGCTGCTGGTGCCGCAGCTGGGGCTGATCCGCACGGGGCTGCTGTTTGGCTTGATGAATGCACTGGTGGCGCTGTGGGCCGTGTGGCTGTTCCGGCACGAGCTGCGGCGCCTGAAGGCGCATGTGGCGGCCTGCGCGATGGTGCTGGGCATCCTGCTGGCGGCCCTGGCGGGCGCCGAGCACATCACCAGCTTTGCCGAAGACAAGTTCTACCAGGACCGCATCGTGTTCAGCACCGCATCGCCCTACCAGCGCATCGTGGTCACGCAGGGGCGTACCGGGCACCGGCTGTTCCTCAACGGCAACCTGCAGTTTGCCGAGCGCGACGAATACCGCTACCACGAGGCCCTGGTGCACCCGGCCATGGCGGCGCACGGTGCACCCCAACGGGTGGCGGTGCTGGGCGGCGGCGACGGCATGGCGGTGCGCGAGATCCTGAAATACCCCTCGGTGGAATCGGTCACGCTGGTCGAGCTGGACCCGGCCATGACACGCATCTTCAGCGACAACCCCATGCTGGCCAAGCTCAA
Source organism: Acidovorax sp. GW823-FHT02H02 (assembly GCF_058797075.1). NCBI lineage: Bacteria > Pseudomonadati > Pseudomonadota > Betaproteobacteria > Burkholderiales > Comamonadaceae > Acidovorax > Acidovorax sp. GW823-FHT02H02. The sequence continues at coordinate 49,377 of NZ_JBXAJH010000015.1, forward strand.
TGGCCATGCCTTGCAAAACCCCAAGGTGAAGATCGTCAACACCGATGCCTTTGGCTGGCTGCAGGAGGGGACGGACACTTTTGACGTGATCGTGGTGGACTTCCCCGATCCCACCAATTTTTCCATCGGCAAGCTCTACACCAACAGTTTCTACGCGCTGCTCGACAAGCGCCTGGCGGCCAGCGGCTACGCCGTGGTGCAGACCACTTCGCCCCTGGTGGCGCGCCAGAGTTTCTGGACCGTGGTGCAGACCATCGAGTCGGTGGGCCTGCGCACGGCGCCCTACCATGCCCATGTGCCCAGCTTTGGCGAGTGGGGTTTCGTCATCGCCAGCCGGCGCCCCTGGCGCCTGCCCGAGGCGCTGCCCGCAGGGCTGCAGTTTTTGAGCGCGGGCACGCTGCCGTTGCTGTTTGACTTTCCGCTCGACATGGCGCGGTTGCCCACCGAGGTGAACCGGCTGTCGAACCAGGCGCTGGTGCACACCTACGAACGCGAGTGGGGAAAACACTAGATGCCCCCTGAGCCGCTTCGCTTCTTCCTCCTCGGGGGGATGCCACCACTGGCCCGGCAAAGCCGGTTCCACGGCGGCACAGGTCTGGAGCGTGCCTGTTGCGCGCGCTGCGCTGCATTACTGGCGCAGAATCAAGTCCCATGCAACGCCGCCATTTCCTAGCCACGGCCGCCACCTCGGCGGCGGCTGCCCTGCTATCGGCGGGGTGTGACAAGGTGCCGCGCACGCTCGAAGGCGGCTTCACCGGCATCGACATGGCGCGCGGCCATGCGCTGCGCGACCGGCTGGCCACCGGCGTGTTGCCCGCGCCTGCCTTGGTGCGCCGCACGCAGGTCGTCATCGCGGGCGGTGGCGTGGCCGGGCTGGCGGCGGCGCGCTCGCTGCGGCTGGCGGGGGTGGACGACTTTGCCCTGCTGGAGCTGGAAGACGAGGCCGGCGGCAACAGCCGCGGCGGCCAGGTGAACGGCATTGCCTGCCCGCTGGGCGCGCACTACCTGCCCGTGCCCGGCGACGACGCGCGCGAGGTGCAGAACCTGCTGGAAGAGCTGGGCCTGCGCCAGCGCGTCGCCGGGCGCTGGCAATACGACGAGCGGCACCTGTGCCACAGCCCGCAGGAGCGCCTGTTCTTCGAGGGCGAGTGGCAAGAGGGCCTGCTGCCCGTGCAGGGCGTGGGCGCGGCCACGCTGGCGCAGTACCGGCGTTTTGCCGAGCGGGTCCAGGCGCTGGGCCAGGCCGCGCGCTTCACCATGCCCATGCTCAAGAGCTTTGATCCAAAAGGGTCTATTGCGACCGTCCACAAAGCGCTGGATGCGCTCACTTTTGATGAATGGCTGGCGCGCGAAAACCTGGACGACCCGCACCTGCGCTGGTACCTCGACTACTGCTGCCGCGATGACTACGGCGCCGGCACGGCGCGTGTGTCGGCCTGGGCCGGCATCCACTATTTCGCCAGCCGCCACGGCTTCCATGCGCCGGGCGATGCCGCGCCCGAGGAGCGCGAGGGCGTGCTCACCTGGCCCGAGGGCAATGGCTGGCTCACCCGGCGCCTGGCCGCGCCCCTGCAGGACGGCGGGCAGCTGCGCACCGCCTGCAGCGTGTTGCGCATCGCCGAGGGCCGCCACGGCGTGGAGGTGGACGCCTACAACCACGCCACCGACAGCGTGGAGCGCTGGCAGGCGCAGCGCTGCATCGTGGCGCTGCCGGTGATGGTCGCAGCGCGCGTGGTGCAACAGCCCCCGGCTTTCCTGCGCGAGGCCGCGCGGCGCCTGCAGTGGGCGCCCTGGCTGGTGGCCAATATCCACATCGACGCACCGCTGGCCGACCGCCCGGGCGCCGCGCCCGCGTGGGACAACGTGCTCTACGGCGACACCAACCCCGGCGGCCTGGGCTATGTGGACGCCGGCCACCAGCGCCTGGACCCCCGCGCCGTGCTCGCCGGGCCCACCGTGCTCAGCTACTACCAGGCCCTGGGCGATGTGCCGCAGGGCCGCGCGCAACTGGCCAACAAGCCCTGGACGCACTGGGCCCAGGCTGCGCTGGCCGCTTTGAGCGGCCCCCACCCCGACCTGCCGCGCCGCGCCACGCGCATCGACATCACCCGCTACGGCCATGCCATGGCCATCCCCACGCCGGGTGTGCTGGGTTTTTTAAGCCAGATAGGCCTGCAGCGCCCGTCCAGCACGCGCAATCAGCGATCCCACGGTGAGCGAACTGCCTGGCTGCCCACGCCCACCACGGCGCGGCTGGCGTTTGCGCACAGCGACTGGTCGGGGTATTCGGTGTTCGAAGAGGCCTTCACGCGCGGGCATGGCGCGGGGCTGGCGGTGGCGCGGTAGGGTGGCTTTCCCCCGGTTCGGTGCCTGGCATGCGCGGCGGGCCACAGGCGCGCATGCCACACCGGGCGGCCTCAAGGCAGCGCCACGCCCGCCTTGGTGATGACCTTCTGGTGCGAGTAATCGCCTGCCTGGGGGCGGGCGATGGTGCCCCGGGCGATCACATAGTCCACAAAGCTCTGCGTGTAGAGCAGGTAGGTATTGACATAGCGGCCTGCGGCGTAGATCGGCTTGAGCGTGGCGTAGCCGTCACCGCCTGCGGCCACGAAGTCGTTGGTCACCAGCACATAGGTCTGGGCCGGGTCGATGGCGGTCCAGGCACCCGTGGTCTTGCTGCGCACCTGCACGTTGCTGAAGCGTTGGCCCTTGGTCTTGCTCATGTCCAGGTCCCAGCGCAGGCCGGCGGCGTAGGGGTGCGCGCCGTCCGAGGGCACGGCGGCGTCCAGATGGGCGGCCACGCCGTCTTCCAGGGCGGCAATCACTTCGGAGCCCTTGAGGTCCATCTCGACCAGCACGTTGGTGAACGGCAGCAGCGTGAAGGCCGTGTTCATGCTCAGCGTGCCGGCGGCAATCGGGGTGCGCACACCACCGGCGTTTTGCAGCGCAAAGTCAGCGCGCTTGCTGGCGCGCAGGAAGGCCTCTGACACCACCTGGGCGACATCGCTGCCACGGGCCAGGGTGTTGGCGGTTTCGCAGCCCGCCACGCCCGTGTTGCGGCTGTTGGAGCCGCCGGGCACGCGCATCAGGCACAGGGCTTCGCTGGCCGTGCCGATGGTGATGGCCTTTTGTGCCGTGACCTGGGATGTGTAGACGGACAGCGTCTGCGTCGCTGTGGCGTCGGGTGCCACGACCTTCACGTTGGCGCTGGACGCCAGCTTGCTGACCAGTGCGGCGCGATCGGCATCGGCCAGCGGCTGCCAGGTGCCGGCGCCATCCTTGCGCTTGAAGCTGTCGCCAATCACCAGCTGGGTCTTGCCGCCGCAGCTGGCGACGCTGCCCTTGTCGTTGAATTTCACGTTCATGAGGCCGTAGGCCTTGGCGTATTCCCAGGCCTGGCCGATACACACCGTCTCGCCCGATTTGTTGGTCACCACCGTCGGGTAGGTGCCGGTGGCGGATGCAACCCCTACGGCCTTGAAGTCGCCCAGCAGGGTGTGCGAATCGCCCCCGATGACCACGTCCACGTCGGTCAGTTTGGCGGCGATCTGCTTGTCGTTGTCGTAGCCCAGGTGCGACACCAGTACGATGTGGCGCACGCCCTTCGCCTTGAGTTCGTCGATCGCCTTTTGCGCAGAGGCGGCTTCATCCAGGAACTGGGTGGTGGCCAGCGGGCGCGACGAAGTGGTTGTTTTGCCGGCAATGGTCAGGCCCACGATGCCCACGTCCACGCCATCGATCTTCTTGATGGTGTAGGGCTGCAGGTAGGCAGCGGCGCCCGCCGGAGCCAGGGGCGTGCCGGTCTGCGGCACGATGTTGGCCGACAGCGTGGGCGTCTTGCAACTGCCGCCGTTGGCCGGGTCTGCCAGGGCATCCAGAAACCCCTTGAAGACGCCATCGCCGTCGTCAAACTCGTGGTTGCCCGGAATGAAGGCGTCAAAGCAGATGCTGTTCATCATCTGCGCATCGGCCTTGCCCTTGAAGAAGGTGTAGTACAGCGAGCCCGTGATGGCATCGCCGGCGTGCAGCTTGAGCAGGTTGGGCGTGCCGGCCAGCGACTTGAACAGCGCCGTCTGGCGCGCAAAGCCACCCAGCTCCACCTGCGTGGCCACGCCGTCGAGGGTGAGTTCGGTGGCGGCAAATGCGTCAAGCTGCGAGTGGTGGTCGTTGATGTGGGCAATGTTCAGCTCGATGGCCTTGAAGCTGGGCGCATCGTCACTGCCGCCGCAGGCCGCCAGGCCCAGGGAGAGCGCGCCCATCAGGGCCAGGGCCAGCGGACGGCGGGGCGATACAAACGGGATGTGCAGGTGCATGGTGGGCCTTCCGTGGTGTGACGAATTGAAACAACGAAGGCGCAGTGTTTTGCCCTTGCATGACGGCCGTGTGACGTGCCAGCAATACCCCCGCATCACCTGCACGGGGTGTGCTGCTTGTCAGCGTTTGCACCGCACCATGTCATCCCCGCGTCACAGCCGGTGGTTACCGTTGCGGCATTGTTCTGTTGCCTGAATGCCGTTGCCATGCCGATCCTCTCCCTTCTGCCCCTGAACGCGACCATCGCCGCCGTGCTGGCCGTGACCGCCAACGCCTGGGGCCTGCCTGCTGCCGCCGTGCAGGCCGCCTGATCTCTCTCGCACGCCAGGCGCTCGCCCTGCTCGCGGGGCGCCTGGCTTGACAATCCGGTGCTTGCGCTTTGTCCGCAGCCCATCGTGATGTCTTCTCTTGTCTCCCCTCCGCCACCGGTTCGCCTGCGTGCCCTCGCGCACCGCGACCTGGCCGATCTTGTGGCCGTGCAGCAGGCCTGCTATGGCGCGGGCCATGGCTGCTTGATGCGCAGCGGCCTTCGCGGCGCGTAACGCCAGTGTCATGGCGCGTTCACGGGCCGGTCATGCGGCCCCGGCATCGTTGCAGCACCTTCAACGCCGATAGCCACCATGCTCCGAATCACTTCGATTGCCGCCTGCGCCGCACTGCTGTGCGCAGCCACTTCCACCGCCCTGGCCCAGCAGGCCTACCCCGCCACGCTGGCGGGCCACGCCGTGCTGCCCGCCCTGACGCTGATTTCCGCGCCCAAGGATGCGCCGGTCGACCTGCAGACCAGCGGCAAGTTCACCACCGGCAGCCGCGTTGAGAAGCTGGCCAGCGTGGAAGGCAAGTCGGTCGGTCGCCCCACCGGCATTGCGCTGCCGTTCAAGGGCCAGCCGCTGCAAGGCCATTCGGGCATCAAGCACATGGCCGACGGCTCGTACTGGGTTTTGACGGACAACGGCGCTGGCTCCAAGGCCAATTCGCCCGATTTCATGCTGCACCTGAGCCACTACAAGGTGGACTTCCAAAGCGGCAAGTTCAACCGCCTGAAAACCGTGTTTCTACAGGACCCCGACAAGAAGCTGCCGTTTCGCATCACGCACGAAGGCAGCAAGCAGCGCTACCTGACCGGCGCCGATCTGGACCCCGAGAGCTTCCAGTTCGCCGGCGGCGCGCTGTGGATCGGTGAGGAGTTTGGCCCCTTCCTGATCAAGGCCGACCTGAACGGCAAGGTGCTGGCCGTGTTCGAGACCCAGGTGGACGGCAAGCTGGTGCGTTCGCCCGATGCGCCCGGAATGCTGGTGCCCGGCGCCCCCGATGCCAAGCCCACGGCGTTCGAGGTCAAGCGCTCCAAGGGCTATGAAGGCATGGCCGCCAGCAAGGACGGCAGCAAGCTCTATGCGCTGCTCGAAGGTGCGTTGTGGAACGAAGAGGCCAAGGCCTACGAAAACCTGGGCGGCAAGCAATACCTGCGCGTGCTCGAATTCGACGTAAAGAGCGAGCAATGGACAGGCCGCCACTGGAAGTACGTGATGGAAGCCAACCACCACGCGATTGGTGACTTCAACATGATCGATGGCAGCACGGGCCTCATCATCGAGCGTGACAACGGTGAAGGCACGGCCGACAAGGCCTGCCCCGAAGGTCAGAAACGCAGCGACTGCTTCCACGACCTCGCGAAGTTCAAGCGTATCTACAAGGTCGAACTGAGCGACAGCAATGTGGGTGGCGAGATCCGCAAGATCGGCTACATCGACCTCATGAACATCCAGGACCCGCAGCGCCTGGCGAAGAAACCTCTGAACAACGGCGTGCTGACCTTCCCGTTCTTCACCATCGAGAATGTGGACGTGGTGGACGGCACGCACATCGTGGTGGGCAACGACAACAACCTGCCTTTCAGCAGCAGCCGCGAGCCCAACAAGGCAGACGACAACGAGCTGGTGCTGCTGGAAGTGGGTGAGTTGCTGCGCGCCAAGTAGGGTGACACCCCCCTGAGACGCTTCGCGTCTTCCCCCCGCTCTCGCGCTCCGCGCGGGCAGGGGGACGCAGCCCTCGCTGCGGGGCGGCCCTTGCTCGGCTGTCCTGGCCTGGGTCGCGCCAGTTTTGAGCGCTGCAGACGGGTGCGATGCCCCGGAAAGACGGGCGCGTGTGGGGGGGGCAACCCTTGCGCCACCCGTGGATGCTGCGGGTGGCAAAATTACTGGCTCTCCTTCCAACGCTCCACAAGCCGCGCCACCATGTTCACAGGCATCGTCCAAGCCACGGCAGGCATCGCCGCCATCCATGACCGCGCAGGCCTGCGCACCTTCACGCTCGATTTTCCCGCGGGCTTCTGCCAGGACTTAGGCCTGGGCGCCAGCGTGGCCACCGACGGCGTTTGCCTCACGGTCACCGAGATCCTCTCGCCCACGCAGGCCAACTTCGACGTGATGCTGCAGAGCCTGAACATCACCACGCTGGGCAGCTACGCGCAGGGCGACCGCGTGAACGTGGAGCGCGCGGCCAAGGACGGCGCCGAGATCGGCGGGCACCCGCTGTCGGGCCATGTCGATTTCACCGGCACGCTGATCGAGCGCCGCGAGTTCGACAACAACCTGGTGTGGCGCATCGCCGTGCCCGAACCGTTTCGCCGCTACATCTTTGCCAAGGGCTACATCGCCATCCACGGCGCCAGCCTCACGGTGGCCGAGGTGAACCGCGCCGAGGGCTGGTTCGAGATCTGGATGATTCCCGAGACGCGTCGCGCCACCGTGTTTGAAAGCAAGAAAGTGGGCGACCACCTGAACATCGAGATCGAGCGCAGCACGCAGGTGATGGTGGACACCGTGCGCGAGGCCGTGCATGAAAGCCTGGGCCGCCTGCAACCCGTGCTGGAGGCGCTGCTCCAGGAGAAGGGGCTGTCGCTCGAAGACTTCGTGCAGCCGCCCGCTGCATCGCACTGAACTGCGCACCAGGCGATCCTGCTGCGTCTGAAAAGTGCCTTTGCGGGCCCCATCGGGCGCCTGTCATGCCCCGTCGTCATAATGCGCGCCATGCCAAACCGCTGGAAACCCAACGTCACCGTGGCCGCCATCATCGAGCGCGATGGCCGCTTTCTGCTGGTCGAAGAAGACACGGCCGACGGCCTCAGGCTCAACAACCCGGCTGGTCACCTGGACCCGGGCGAATCACCCATCGACGCCTGCGCGCGCGAGGTGCTGGAAGAGACCGCCCACGACTTTGCGCCCGCTGCCCTGGTGGGCGTGTACCTGAACCGCTTCACCCGCACGCGCACGGGCGATGACATCACCTACCTGCGCTTTGTGTTTACCGGCACGCTGGGCACGCACCATGGCTGGCGCGCGCTCGACGAAGGCATCGTGCGCACCGTGTGGATGACCCTCGAAGAGTTGCATGCCAGCGCCGACCGCCACCGCAGCCCGCTGGTGCTGCAGTGCGTCCAGGACTACCTGGCCGGGCAGCGCGCGCCGCTGGGGCTGATCCATACCGACGCGAGCGTTTTACAAGGCGTAGCGGCCCTCTGACGGGGCCGCTGGGTGGGTACGAGGCCGCCTGGGCCTCGCCGGGTTGCACTCCCGGAATCAGTCTGCCGTGAGCTTGCGCTCCTTGATGATGGCGGCCCACTGGGCCGATTCCTTCTTCATGAAGGCCGTGAACTCGGCGCGCGTGGTGGGCTGGGGCGTGAGCCCGTGCTTGAGCAGGGCTTCCTTCACGCCGGGATCCTGAAGCACCTTCACGATCTCCTGGTTCCAGCGGTCCAGCAGCGGCACGGGTGTCTTGCCCGGCGCCACGAAGGCATACCAGTTCAGCGCCTCGAAGCCAGGAAAGCCCGACTCGGCCACCGTGGGGATGTTGGGCAGGTAGGCCGGGCGCGTCAGGCCCGTGGTGGCCAGCGGGATCAGCTTGCCGGTTTCCACATGCGGCATGGCTGTGGGCGGCGCGGCAAAGTACGAGGTGATGCGCTCACCCAGCAGGTCCTGCAGCGCCGGGGCGCCGCCCTTGTAGGGCACATGCACCATGTCCACGCCCGCGCGCTGGTTGAACAGCTCGCCCGCCAGGTGCGAGGCCGAGCCCGCGCCGGTGGAGGCAAAGTCCACGCTGCCGGGCTTCTTCTTCGAGAGCTGGATGAACTCTGCCAGCGTCTTCACGCCCGCGCCCTTGTGCACCACCAGCACGTTCGGGAAGTTCACGCCGCCCGAGATGGGCGCCAGGTCCTTGAACGGGTCGTAGCTCAGCTTCATCAGGTGCGGCGCGATGGTGAGCGGCCCCACCGAGCCGAACAGCAGCACCGTGCCGTCGGGCGCCGCATTGGCGACGAACTGGTGGGCGATGTTGCCGCCCGCGCCGCCCTTGTTGTCCACCACCACCGACTGGCCGATGTTCTCGCCCAGTTTCTTGGCGATCAGGCGCGCAGCGGCATCGGCAGCGCCACCCGCAGCGAAGCCCACCACCAGCGTGACGGGTTTCTTGGGCGGAAAGTCCTGGGCGCTGGCCGTGCCGGCCAGCAGCAAAGTGGAAGCAGCGAGCGCAGTGGCGCGCAGCAATTGGCGTTTGTTCATGAAGGTCTCCTCGGGTTGTGGTGGTGTCGTGGGTGGGTGGGGATGAAGGTGGCGTTCAGTCCGCGCCCAGTCCTATGGGGTTGGGCTGGCGCTTTTCGACCGCGTGGCGCAGCAGCGCCGCGGTGCGGAAGATGCCATGGCCGAACTTGCCGTAGGGCATGGTGGCAAACAGCGCCATCACCGCGCCCAGGTGCAGGCACAGCAGCAGCGCCAGGGCCGGTGTGCCGCGCACCAGCCACAGGGCCAGGCCGCTGGTGGCGGTGAGGAACAGCAGGGCGATGAAACCACGGTCCATGGGCTTTTGCGCGGCGTCGCCGTGCAGCGGGTGGCGGCGCAGGTTCAGCCGCCACAGGCCCGCCGTGCCCAGCGCCAGCATCACGCCGCCTGCTGCACCCAGCAGCTTCGGGAGGCTGGGCAGATCGTAGGGCGCCGCCCAGCCCAGCAGGTAGTGGTAGAGCGTGGCCACGCTGGTGGCGGCAAAACACAGCAGAAAGCCGTAGAACGTGAGATGGTGCAAGCGCCGGCGCGCGAGCGTGTAGGCGTCGTCCTCGTTGTGGCAGCCGTCGCCGTGGCCGCCGTCCAGGTATTTGAGGCGCAGCACGGCGTCGGTGGCTTCGGCTGCGGCGGGCGCACTCAAAGGCGCGCCGCTGGTGGCGGGCGTGATGCTGCGCCAGAAGCGGTGCACGCCCATGCCCAGCGCGAACACCACGAACAGGAACACCGGGGCAAACAGGCCCACCAGCAGGTTGTGCGGGAAGATGCCGTAGAAATCGCCGCCGGGTGCGCTCCACAGCGTGCCTTTCAAGGCCACGGCCAGCACCAGGAACAGCGCCAGCCCCGCTGCCAGCGCCAGCGACAGCGTGAGCCCCTGGCGCTGGTACAGCGCACCCAGCGCGGGCGGCCAGGCGTAGTCGGCATAGGTCTGGCCGCGCACCTGGGCCATGGCCTGGGGCACATTCACCGCAAACTCGTGCGGCGGTGCGTACTGGCAGGCGTGCAGGCAGGCGCCGCAGTTGTGGCACAGGTTGGCCAGGAAGTGGATGTCGGCCTTGCCGAATTCGAGCCGCCGCGTCATGGCCGGAAACACGGCACAAAAGCCCTCGCAGTAGCGGCAGGCATTGCAGATCTGCATCTGCCGCGCCACTTCGGCTTCGGGGGCCGACAGCACGATCTCGCCGTTCGCCAGCGCCCGGGCGTCGCGCGTCAGGGCTTCAAGCGATTGCATGGTTCGCTCCATTTTTTATAGCTTCAGGTGATTTATCTGTAAGCGCTGGAGGCTGTTGTGATGCCAAAGCCGCCTGCGCCGCGTTCGTGCCCGCAATGCGGCCAAAGGCCGTGCCAATGCTCATGCCCACGCCGGCCGTGTAGCCCTTGCCCAGCACGTTGCCGGCCATCATTTCGCCGGCGACAAACAGGTTGCTGCTCGGCTGGTTGTGGAAGCGCACGGCGGCCGTGTCGTCGGTGTGCAGGCCCAGATAAGTGAAGGTCACGCCGGGCTTGAGCGCGTAGCCGTAGAACGGGCCGGTGTCGATGGGCCGCGCCCAGTGCGTCTTGGCGGGCGTGACGCCTTCGGTGTGGCAGTCGTCCAGGGCCGTGTGGTCAAACTGGCCCACGCGGCAGGCGGCGTTGTAGGTATCGAGCGTGCGCATGAAGGTATCCACCGGCAGGCCCAGCTTTTGCGCCAGTTCGGGCAGGCTGTCGGCCTTGACGCCGGGGAAGACGGGCGGCATGAAGCGGCCAATCGCCTTGCTGTCGATGATCGAATAGCCGATCTGCCCCGGCTGCTGCGCCACCAGGCGGCCCCAGATGGCGTAGCGCTTGGGCCAGAAGTCCTCGCCCTCGTCGTAGAAGCGCTCACCTTCTCGGTTGACCACCACGCCCAGCGAAACGCAGTCGATGCGCGTGCAGATGCCGCCGTCGTACAGCGGCGCTCGCGCGTCGATGGCCACCATGTGCGCCTGCGTGGGGTCGCCAATGCGGTCGGCGCCATGGTCGTCGAGCAGGTGCTTGAGCAGCACGCCCCGGTTGTAGGCCGTGCCCCGGATCAGGAAGTTGTCTGCCGGCCACTCGCCGCGCTCGTTCTGGCCCCAGGCCTCGCGCAGCCATTCGCGGTTCGATTCAAAACCGCCCGCTGCCAGCACGCAGGCCCTGGCGGTGATGCGCTCGGGCTGGCCGTTGACGGTGCAATGCGCCGCGATGAAGCGGCCGTTGTCGATCTCGATGCGGTCCACCGGCGCTTCGTAGCGGATCTGCACGCCCAGTTTTTCGGCGCTGCGGTAGTAGGCGTTCACCAGCGCCTTGCCGCCGCCCATGAAGAAGGCATTGGTGCGCGCCACATGCAGCGCGCCCGACAGTGGCGGCTGAAAATGCACGCCGTGGCTGCGCATCCAGTCGCGGCAGTTGCTGGACGCGCGGATCACCAGGCGCGCCAGATGTTCGTTGGTCAGGCCGCCCGTCACCTTGAGCAGGTCCTGCCAGTATTCTTCTTCGGGGTAGGCCTCGACCAGCACATCCTGCGGCGCATCGTGCATGCAGCGCAGGTTGCGCGTGTGGCCCGAGTTGCCGCCGCGCCACTCGCGTGGGGCGGATTCAAGCAGCAGCACGCTGGCACCGGCCTCGCGGGCCATCAGCGCGGCGCACAGGGCGGCGTTGCCGCCGCCAATCACCAAAACATCGGGGTGCATGGGGAGTTCATTTCATTCATGGGTAGCGTGAATGTAGAAAGAATGCCCCCGCTTGCGGAGGGGCTGCGCAGCATGGCCCCATCACGGATCGTGATGGCTCCTGTGTTTCGCGCCCTTCACTTCCCAGCCGTTCGGGCTGAGCGTGTCGAAGCCCTGCGCCGCGCTTCGACGGGCTCAGCGTGAACGGTGGGTGCTTTTTTTGAGAAGGCAAGAAGCACTGCGGGCCTACGCCAACGTGGCGCCGATCCACCGCCCCGACTGCACCAGCTCGCGCACGCAGTCGCCCAGCACCACGCGCGCGGCCAGGGCGGCCGGCGAAAGCTCGTCGTCCGACAGGCTGCACAGCGCGGCGGGGCGGTAGGCCGGGCCGTCCTCGATTTCGGCCAGCACAAAGCGCTCTGCCGCATCGGCATAGCGGCCCACGGCGGCCCAGGGCTGGATGGTGCTGCCCAGGCCCATGTCCACCGCGTCCATCAGCAACGCCAGCGAATCGATCTCCATGGCCATGCGCGGCGCCACGCGCGCCTGGGCAAAGGCCGCATCCAGCCGGCTGCGCAGGCCGTGCGGGCCGGTGGGCAGGATCAGCGGCTCATCGGCAAGCTGTGCCAGGGCCACCTTGCGTCGCAGCGCCGGCTTGCGCACGCCGCGCTGGGCCGAGCGGATCAGGAACAGCCGCTCTTCCAGCAGCGGCAGCACGCTCCAGCGGCGCGCGGGCTGGGTGTCGAACAGCACGGCCAGGTCGAGCTGGCGCGCGTTGAGCATGTTCGACAGGTGGCCCGAGAGGCTGCCCACCATGTGCAGGCGCACATCGGGGTAGCGCTCGTGCATGGCGCGCATCAACGGCACCCCCAGCACCGAGGCCGTGGTGGGCGACAGGCCCACGCTCACCGTACCTGTGAGGCGCGCCTGCTGCGCCGCCCGCGCGGCCTGGTCGGCATGGCGCAGCGCCAGTTGCGCCTCGCGAAAAAACGCCAGCCCCGCCTCGGTGGGCACAGCGCCCTTGGCCGTGCGCTGCAGCAGCCGGGTGGAAAGCTCGCCCTCCAGGCGGCTGATCTGCTGGCTCAGGGCGGACTGCACCATGTCGAGGTCCAGCGCCGCCCGGCCCATGGAGCCGAGTTCGACGATGCGGACGAAATAGCGGAGTTGGCGCAGTTCCATGGGGGCGATGGTCGCACAGTGACGCCATGCGGCCTTGGTCTATTGAATTGGAGAGCGTTTTCACGGGGGGAGATTCGGCCGCGCTGGGATGGATGAGATGCGAGCGATCCTCCGTGCGTCAGGGGTGATGGCGATTTCGGAGATGGGTGAGAGGCAGCCATCCAACAGCGACTCTCGTTTGAACTGGTCGCACTGAAGCCGCCCCGACGCTGAGGTCTCGCGACCAGCGAAGAGTCACCGCCAAGGGCAGTGCGCTGAGCAGACGCGCTTTGCCATGCCGCTTGGCAAGGTGCACGGACCTGTATCTAATGCGACGAGCCAGGGGTGCGACTCCGCATCAGACCGGGCGGCAAAGGAGAGATGATGCGCGCAACTCTCGAGACGGATTACCTGGTGGTCGGCACTGGAGCGGCCGGCATGGCCTTCACCGACGCCTTGCTCAGCCACTCTGACGCCACCGTCACCCTCGTGGACCGCCGCCACGCGCCAGGTGGGCACTGGATCGAAGCCTACTCCTTCGTGCGCCTGCACCAGCCCTCCGCGTTCTACGGCGTGTCGTCGGTGCCGCTGGGACGTGGCACGGTGAACCCCAGCGGCGTCAACGCCGGGTTCCACGAGCAGGCGAGCGCCGACGAACTGCGCGCGTACTACACGCAGGTGTTGGACCAGCACTTCCTGCCGACCGGACGCGTGCAGCACCGGCCTTGCAGCGATCACGCCATCGGGCCCGACGGACGCCACTTCATCACATCGCGCCTGACCGGCGCGGTGCAGGAGGTGCGCGTGCGGAGCAAGTGGGTCGACACCGGCTACCTCGAAGGGCGCATTCCCGCCACCAGCCCGCCGCCGTTCGAGGTGGCCGAGGGCGTGCGCTGCGTGGCCGCAGGCGATGTCGTGCGTGTGACCTACCCGCCCGAGCGGGTCGTGATCATCGGTACTGGCAAGACGGCGTTGGACACCTGCGTCTGGCTGCTGACGCAGGGCGTGTCGGCCAGCAGCATCCAGTGGATCCGGCCACGCGAAGGATGGTGGCTGAACCGGCGCTTCCACCAGCCGGCGGAAGGCCTACCCGCCTTCTTCGCTGGCGTCGGCCTGCAGCTGAAGGCCATGGCGCAGGCCACGTCGGCCGACGATGTGTTTGCCCGGCTCGAGGCCGACGGCTTCTTCCTGCGGGTGGACTCCACCGTGGCGCCCACGATGAGCCATGGCGCCATGGTCAGCGAGGCCGAACTCGCCCTGCTGCGCAAGATCGGCGACGTGGTGCGGCGCGGGCATGTGCGCCGCATCGAGCGCGACCGCATCGTGTTCGACGACGGTGCGGTTCCCACCGGCCCCGGAACGCTGCACGTGCATTGCGCCGCCGTCGGCCTCGCGCGGCCGCCGCTGCGGCCGATCTTCGAGGCCGACCGGGTGACCCTCCAGCCGCTGTTCTGGAGCTTCGCCTGCTACCCCTTCGCACTGCTGGGCGTGGTCGAGGCCACCATTGCTGACACCGGCGAGAAGAACCGCATGTGCCCGCCGATCCATTACTGGGATGCGCCCCGCGACTATCTGACGGCCTACCTGGCGCTGCTGGCGCACGAGCGCGCGCGCTTGGTCCACCCCGCCGTGGTGGCCTGGGCCAAGGGCACGCGGTTGAACCCCCTGTCGGGTCTGAGCGCCCACCGCGACCACCCGCTGGTCGCGCAGACGTGGGACATCGTCAAGCAGTACGGCCCGGCGGCTGCGGGCAACCTGGTCAAGCTGCTGCATTGAAGCCCGTCACATCGACGCGCTCGACCACACCATCGGCAGACCCCCGAGACCTCGTCACGCCCAACGCCTGAGCCTTAGGGATGGTTCCGTTCCGAGGGGCACATGCCCACCTTGCCGGTACGCGTTCTCCAACCTTGCGCAGGCCGTCCAGTGCATAAAAAATACAATCAGACCAATGACTGCACCTACCAAACAGCGCGTTGTCGTCGGCCTCTCGGGGGGCGTGGACTCCGCCGTCACCGCCTACCTTCTCAAGCAGCAGGGCCACGAGGTGGTCGGCATCTTCATGAAGAACTGGGAGGATGACGACGACAGCGAATACTGCTCGTCCAACATCGACTTCGTGGACGCTGCCGCCGTGGCCGATGTGATCGGTATCGAGATCGAGCATGTCAACTTCGCCGCCGACTACAAGGACCGCGTGTTCGCCGAGTTTCTGCGCGAATACCAGGCGGGGCGCACGCCCAACCCCGATGTGCTGTGCAACGCCGAGATCAAGTTCAAGGCCTTTCTCGACCACGCCATGCGCCTGGGGGCCGAGAAGATCGCCACCGGTCATTACGCACGCGTGCGCCAGAACGCCACGAGCGGCCTGTTCGAGCTGCTCAAGGGGCTCGACCCGAGCAAAGACCAGAGCTACTTTTTGCACCGGCTGAACCAGGCACAGCTGTCGAAAACGCTGTTCCCCGTGGGCGAGCTGCACAAGACCGAGGTGCGCCGCATTGCCGAAGAAATCGGGCTGCCCAATGCCAGGAAGAAGGATTCGACCGGCATCTGCTTCATTGGCGAACGGCCGTTTCGCGAGTTTTTGAACCGCTACATCCGCCATGCGCCCGGCCCCATCCAGGATGACCGGGGGCGCACGCTGGGCCAGCATGTGGGGCTGAGCTTCTACACCCTGGGCCAGCGCCAGGGCCTGGGCATTGGCGGCGTGAAGGCCAAGGGCGCCGAGCTGAAGGCGGCGCTGGAGCGCGGCCAGCGCGGCCAGCGCGGCGTGGGCGAGCATGCGCCCTGGTTCGTGGCGCGCAAGGATCTGGACAAGAACGTGCTGCGCGTGGTGCAGGGGCATGACCACCCCTGGCTGCTGTCGCACCGCCTGAATGCCCAGGACGCGAGCTGGTGCGCGGGCCAGGCACCCGCGCCCGGCGTTTATGCCGCCAAGACGCGCTACCGCCAGCAGGATGCAGCGTGCACCCTTTCGGGTGTGGAAGACGGGAGTGCGTTCCAGCTGCAGTTTGCCGAGAACCAGTGGGCCGTCACGCCGGGCCAAAGCGCCGTCCTCTACGATGGCGAGATCTGCCTGGGTGGCGGCGTGATTGCGTGGGCGGTCGACTGAACGCAGCCACCAAGTCCGCGCGTACCGCAAAAGCGCTATCCAGCGTTTGCCAATGGTTCGCCAGATAGACCGACGCCGGGGCAATTGACCCCGGCGCCCGAATCTCTCGCTAGAAAGTCAGGTGGACCTGCGCAGTCCCTTGAAGCCGAGGCCCAGCAGCGCCAGAGCCAACAAGCTAAGCGTTCCAGGTTCTGGAACTTGGGTGGGACCTCCACAGCCGTTGCTGAAACCCGATGCGGGTTGCGTGGTGGTACCGTCGAACGTGGCGACGACGCAGTCGAGCCGTACCTCTGCGGTGCTCGGCGCCGAGAACTGCATCCAGGTGATGCCCGCGAACAAGTTGCCGAAGCTTGCGATGTAGCCGGTATTCTTCAACAAGTCGCCGGCCAGGTTGCCCGCGTTGACACCTTCATAGAACGTGACATCCGGTAGCGGAAGGCCATCCCAATTCGTGCCCAAGGCAAAGGTGTAGCTATGCAGCACATTCGAACCCGGCAACGTGCCCGTGCCGCCTGTAACCGTGATGGCATTCTCCGCACCTGTACCGTTGCCCGTCAGTAGGAAATAGAACGAATCCAAGGTGAACGTCCCGAACCCTGAGGCATCTGGAGCCTGGTTCGATGAGCCTTGGAGCGTTGACCCTGTCGTTGGACGCGTCATCAATGGCAGCACGCCTTGCGTGCCTTCGATCACACAACTGCCGTTGCCGCCGTTGGTGGAGTCGGCGCAGAGCGTGGAGGATTGAAGGTTGGTGGGGTCGAAGAGGAAATTTCGATCCACGTCGCTGTACCACTTCCAGCCGTTGCTGGCGTCATCGAAGTGAATCAGCTGCGTCACGGTGGTGGCCGTTGCTGCGATTGGCGCAGCCAGCACGCCAGCGGCCAGTGCCGCCACAAACATTGATTTCAACATGTTAGCTCTCCTGGTGATGTGAGATTTCGGGATGAAACCCCTCGCCGGGAAAAGTCACGCATAACTCGTGCCGAGTCATGAAAATCATTTGAAATCAGTGGGTTGCAACGCAGTGGCGGCGCTATGGCCGGCCGCCTGTCAAAGATTCCGACAGCCGCGTCGTGGCATTCAGCCAGGTCATGTGGGAGACGTCCAAATCTGATCTCGATGATGCAAATGACAACGGGTGCCAGAAGGCACCCGTTGTCATAGGTGGCTGATAGGTTTTAGAACGGAATGTCGTCGTCCATGTCGTCAAACCCCGAGGCCGCGCGCGGGGCCTGCGCCACCGGGGTGGGTGCGGGCCGGGGGGCGGGTGCTGCGGGGCGTTGCTGCATGGGGGCGGGTGCACGGCGGGGGGCTTCGTAGCCGCCGCCCTGGTCGCCGCCGTAGCCGCCGTCGTCATGGCCGCCACCCTGGCCACCCATGCCCTGGCGGCCGCCCAGCATCTGCATCTGGTCGGCGCGGATCTCGGTGCTGTACTTTTCCACGCCGGCCTGGTCGGTCCACTTGCGGGTGCGCAGGCTGCCTTCGACATACACCTGCGAGCCCTTGCGCAGGTACTGGCCCACGATCTCGGCCAGGCGGCCGTTGAAGACCACGCGGTGCCACTCGGTGGCTTCCTTCATTTCGCCGGTTTGCTTGTCTTTCCACTTGTCGGTGGTGGCAATGGTCACGTTGGCCACCTGGTCGCCACTGGGAAAAGTGCGCATTTCAGGGTCGCGGCCCAGGTTGCCGACGATGATGACTTTGTTGATGGATGCCATGGTGGTGTCTTTGCCTTCAAAGGGTGAAAGCGCCGGATTTGAGGGAATTCCAGGCGCCAAAAAGCTGCATTGTGCCGCAACCGGAGGCTGCGCTCACGGCCTGCGGCAGGGCCATATTTCAGTGCCCGCCGCCGGCGTTGCGGCCCACGGGCTGCAGGGGCCAGGTCAGCACCAGCCACAGGGCGGTCAAGGCGGCGGTGGCGGCAAACAGCCCGGGGGCGCCGGCCCATTTCAACAGCGCTCCGCCCAGTGCGCCGCCGGCAAACAGCCCCAGCGACTGCAGCGTGTTGTAGCTGCCCAGCGCCGCGCCGCGCACCGGCGCGGGCGCCATGCGCGACACCAGGCTGGGCTGGCTGGCCTCCAGCGCATTGAAGCCGCAAAAGAACAGAAACATCAGCGGCCCCAGCACCCACAGCGTGGGCGTGGCGCCGCTGGCGGCCAGCGCACCCAGGCCCAGCTGCACCAGCAGCACCAGCGCAATCGCGCCCAGCAGGGCGCCGCGCAGTCGGCCGCGCCGCTCCAGCGCAAACAGCCCGCCCATGGCCACGAACGACAGCACCACGGCCGGCAGGTACACCTGCCAGTGGTGGTCTTTGGTCAGGCCGGCCTGCACCAGCATGGCGGGCACGGCCACCCACATCGACAGCTGCACGGTGTGCAGCACGAACACGCCCAGGTTCAGGCGCAGCAGATCGGGGTGGCGCCACACATCGGCCAGGCGGCCGCGCGGCGCGTTCTTGTGCGCGGCCGACTCTGCCGGCACCCACCACAGCACCACGGCCACGCCGGCCAGCGCCAGGGCGCAGGTCAGGCCAAAAAGGCCCGCCAGGCCGATATGGGCCGTGAGCACGGGGGCCGCCACCAGCGCCACGGCAAACATCAGGCCAATGCTGCCACCCACCAGCGCCATGGCCTTGGTGCGCACGGCGTCGCGCGTCTGGTCGGCCAGCAGGGCGGTGACAGCGGCCGACACGGCCCCGGCGCCCTGCAGCGCCCGGCCCACCAGCAGTCCGGTGAGCGAATCGGCCAGCGCCGCCAGCAGGCTGCCCGCCGCAAACACCAGCAGGCCCAGCACGATGACGCGCTTGCGCCCGAAACGGTCGGAGGCCATGCCCAGCGGCAGCTGCAGCACGGCCTGGGTCAGGCCGTAGATGCCCATGGCCAGGCCCACCAGCGCGGGGTCGTCGCCGCCGGGGTATTTGCGCGCTTCCAGGGCAAAAACCGGCAGCACGAGGAACAGGCCCAGCATGCGCAGCGCAAAGATCAGCGCCAGGCTGATGCTGGAGCGGCGCTCCAGCGGCGTCATGGCCGTGGAGGGGTTTGCGGGGGTGGGCGAAGAGGTTGGGGGGGGCACGGTAATGTCAGACACGCTCAAAAGGGGCCGGTGGGCCTGGGCCGCAGAAGCGATAAAGCGTTTGATTGTCCGCGATCCGCGCACAGGCTGCCCGGACGGCGCCCTGCATGGAATGCCCCGCGTCACTATCATGGTGGGTTTTTCTGCTTTCTGGCGTGCGCCCCACTGTGAACCCTTCCCTGCCCCAACGTCCTGCCGATGACCAGCCTTCCGGGCCCCCGGGTCTTTACCTGGGACATGCCCTGGCGCAGGCGCGCATCAGCATCCGCGGGGCGCGCACGCACAACCTCAAGAACATCGACCTGGACATTCCGCGCAACCAGCTGGTGGTGATCACGGGGCTGTCGGGTTCGGGCAAGTCCAGCCTGGCGTTCGACACGCTGTATGCCGAGGGCCAGCGGCGCTATGTGGAGAGCCTGTCGGCCTATGCGCGGCAGTTTCTGGGGCGGCTGGACAAGCCCGATGTCGATCTGATCGAAGGCCTGTCGCCCGCCATCAGCATCGAGCAGAAGGCCACCAGCCACAACCCGCGCTCCACCGTGGGCACGGTGACCGAGATCCACGACTACCTGCGCCTGCTGTACGCCCGCGCGGGCACGCCGTATTGCCCCGACCACGGCCTGCCGCTGGCGGCGCAGACCGTGAGCCAGATGGTGGATGCCGTGCTGGCCCTGCCCGAGGACACCAGGCTCATGGTCCTCGCCCCCGTGGCGCGCGAGAAGAAGGGCGAGTTCACCGAGCTGTTCGCGCAGATGCAGGCGCTGGGCTACATCCGCTTCCGGGTGGACGGCCAGATCCATGAGCACGAGAACCTGCCGCAGCTGAAGAAAACCGAGAAGCACAGCATCGACGTGGTGATCGACCGCGTGAAGGTGCGCGCCGACCTGCAGCAGCGCCTGGCCGAGAGCATTGAGGCCGCACTGCGCGTGGGCGGGCACGAAGGCAACGGCCGCGTGCTGGCGCTGGAGATGGACACGGGGCAGGAGCACCTGTTCAGCAGCAAATTTGCCTGCCCGGTGTGCAGCTATGCGCTGGCCGAACTGGAGCCGCGCCTGTTCTCGTTCAACTCGCCCATGGGCGCCTGCCCGGCCTGTGACGGCATTGGCCAGCGCGAGGTGTTCGATGCGGCGCGCGTGGTGGCCTTTCCGTCCTTGAGCCTGGCCAGCGGCGCCATCAAGGGCTGGGACCGGCGCAACGGCTACTACTTTGCCATGCTGGAGAGCCTGGCCAGGCACTACGCGTTTGACATCGAGGCACCGTTCGAATCACTGCCCGCGCCCGTGCAGCACGCCATCCTGCACGGCTCGGGCGAGGAAGAAATCGCCTTCAGCTACATCATGGACAGCGGCGCCTCCAAGGGCAAGGCTATCGTCAAGAAGCATGTGTTCGAGGGCATCCTGCCCAACATGGCGCGCCGCTGGCGCGAGACTGATTCAGTGGTGGTGCGCGAAGACCTGGCCCGCTACCGCGGCACCCAGCCCTGCCCCGAATGCCAGGGCCAGCGCCTGCGCCGCGAGGCCCGCCATGTGAAGCTGGGCGAGGGGGCGCAGGCCCGCGCCATCTATGAGGTGAGCCACGCCACGCTGAGCGATGCCCATGCCTGGTTCAACGACCTCAAGCTCACCGGCGCCAAGGCCGAGATTGCCGACAAGGTGGTGCGCGAGATCGCCACGCGGCTGCAGTTTCTGAACGACGTGGGCCTGAGCTATTTGAGCCTGGACCGCAGCGCCGAGACCCTCTCCGGCGGCGAGGCGCAGCGCATCCGCCTGGCGTCACAGATCGGCTCGGGCCTGACGGGCGTGATGTATGTGCTGGACGAGCCCAGCATCGGCCTGCACCAGCGCGACAACGACCGCCTGATTGCCACGCTGCAGCACCTGCGCGACATCGGCAACAGCGTGATCGTGGTCGAGCACGACGAAGACATGATGCGCGCCGCCGACCAGGTGATCGACATGGGCCCCGGCGCCGGCGTGCACGGCGGCCGCGTGATGGCGCAGGGCACGTACGACGAAGTGCGCGCCAATGCGCAGTCGCTCACGGGCCAGTACCTGTCGGGTGCGCGCACCATTGCCGTGCCCCGGCGCCGCACGCCCTGGCTGCCGGTGCTGGAGCCGGCCGCGCCGGTGGTCGAGGCCAAGGCCAAGTCGCGCTTTCCGCAGACCGAGGCCAGCAAGCGCCGCGCCGAGCGCATGGCCGAGCACCATGCCCGCCAGGGCGCCGTGCAGGCGCTGCGCGTGGCGGGCGCCACGGGCAACAACCTGCAGGACGTGACGGTGGATTTCCCCGTGGGGCTGCTCACCTGCGTGACGGGCGTGTCGGGCTCGGGCAAGAGCACGCTGGTCAACGACACGCTCTACAAGGCCGTGGCGCGCCAGCTGTACCGCGCGCACGACGAGCCTGCGCCGCACGAAGAGATCGTGGGCATCGAATACTTCGACAAGGTCATCAACGTCGATCAGTCGCCCATCGGCCGTACGCCGCGCAGCAACCCCGCCACCTACACCGGCCTGTTCACGCCCATCCGCGAGCTGATGGCCGAGGTCAACACCGCCAGGGAGCGCGGCTACGGCCCCGGCCGCTTTTCCTTCAACGTGGCCGGTGGCCGCTGCGAGGCCTGCCAGGGCGACGGCGTGGTGAAGGTGGAGATGCACTTTCTGCCCGACGTGTACGTGCCTTGCGACGTGTGCCACGGCCAGCGCTACAACCGCGAGACGCTCGAAGTGCTGTGGAAGGGCAAGAACATCGCGCAGATCCTGGAGCTGACGGTCGAGGACGCCGCCGCCTACTTCAAGGACGTGCCCACCATCGCGCGCAAGCTGCAGACGCTGCTCGACGTGGGCCTGTCGTACATCCGCCTGGGCCAGAGCGCCACCACGCTCTCGGGCGGCGAGGCGCAGCGCGTGAAGCTGGCGCAGGAGCTATCGAAGCGCGACACCGGTCGCACGCTCTACATCCTGGACGAGCCCACCACCGGCCTGCACTTTGCCGACATCGACCTGCTGCTCAAGGTGCTGCACCAGCTGCGCGATGCGGGCAACACCATCGTCATCATCGAGCACAACCTCGACGTCATCAAAACCGCCGACTGGCTCATCGACATGGGCCCCGAGGGCGGCGCGGGCGGCGGCACCGTGGTGGGCGTGGGCACGCCCGAGGAACTGGCGGCCAACCCGGCCAGCCACACGGGGCGGTATCTGGCACCGTATTTGGGACAGATATCTGGATGAAAATGGCTTCTCGCGCATATCCATCAGGCGTCGAGAGCTATTGCATTGAGGGCTGATCCATGCGTGCGTGAAGCCAGCTTGCGGTACAGCGTCTGGCGGCTGATGCCCAGCTGGCGCGTTGCCTGTGACAGGTTGCCGCGTGCGGCTTGCAGGGCCTGGTCGATGGCCGTGCTGGACAGTTGCTGCAAGCTCAATGCGCCGGGGGGTAAAGGCATGGGCGCAAGGTGGGCGCCAACTGTTCCAGTTCGTGACAGGTGTCGCGGCCCGGCACAGTGCGGTGTTGTCCGTCGCGACAGGTCTACACCCTGGCCGGCAGAAAAACTCCAATGAAATCAAGGCCCCACGCGCCGGCGCGTGCTGGCATGCGTCTTGAGTAGAGGGTGGGTATCGGACGGACCCGCAGGGTCGGCCCGATGCACACAACCCTCGCAGGAGACATGCACCATGACCGTTTACGCAGCCCCCGGCGCCGCTGGCGCCAAGATCGCCTACCAGCCCCGGTACAACAACTTCATCGGCGGCCAGTTCGTGCCCCCGGTCAAGGGCCAATACTTTGATGTGATCTCGCCGGTCAACGGCAAGGTCTACACCCAGGCCGCCCGCTCCACCGCCGAAGACATCGAGCTGGCGCTGGACGCCGCGCACGCCGCAAGCGACGCCTGGGGCAAGACCGACGCCGCCACGCGCGGCAACATCCTGCTGAAGATTGCTGACCGCATCGAACAGAACCTGGAGCTGCTGGCCTATGCCGAAACCGTGGACAACGGCAAGGCCATCCGCGAGACGCTGAACGCCGACATCCCGCTCACCGTGGACCATTTCCGCTACTTTGCGGGCTGCGTGCGGGCACAAGAAGGTGCCCTCTCCAACATCGACGAGAACACCGTGGCGTACCACATCCAGGAGCCGCTCGGCGTGGTGGGCCAGATCATTCCGTGGAACTTCCCCATCCTGATGGCGGCCTGGAAGCTGGCCCCTGCGATTGGTGCGGGCAACTGCGTGGTGCTCAAGCCGGCAGAGTCCACGCCCATCTCCATCCTCATCCTGGCCGAGCTGATTGCCGACCTGCTGCCGCCCGGCGTGCTCAACATTGTCAACGGCTTTGGCCGCGAGGCCGGCATGCCGCTGGCCACGAGCAAGCGCATCGCCAAGATTGCGTTCACCGGCTCCACCAGCACCGGCCGCGTGATTGCGCAGGCCGCCGCCAACAACCTCATCCCCGCCACGCTGGAGCTGGGCGGCAAGAGCCCCAACATCTTCTTTGCCGATGTGATGGACAAGGACGATGCGTTTCTGGACAAGGCCATCGAAGGCCTGGTGCTGTTCGCGTTCAACCAGGGCGAGGTCTGCACCTGCCCATCGCGCGCGCTGATCCAGGAATCGATCTATGACAAGTTCATGGAGCGTGTCCTGAAGCGCGTGGCCGCCATCCAGCACCAGAACCCGCTCGACACCGACAGCATGATGGGCGCCCAGGCCAGCAAGGAGCAGCTCACCAAGATCCTGAGCTACCTCGACCTGGGCAAGCAGGAAGGCGCCGAGGTGCTGGCCGGCGGCGGCCAGGCCCACCTGGGCGGCGACCTGGAGGGCGGCTACTACGTGCAGCCCACGCTGTTCAAGGGCCACAACAAGATGCGCATCTTCCAGGAAGAAATCTTCGGCCCCGTGCTGGCCGTTACCACCTTCAAGGACGAGGCCGAGGCGCTGGCGATTGCCAACGACACGCTGTACGGCCTGGGCGCCGGCGTGTGGAGCCGCAATGGCAATGTCGCCTACCGCATGGGCCGCGCGATCAAGGCCGGGCGCGTGTGGACCAACTGCTACCACGCCTACCCCGCGCACGCGGCGTTTGGCGGCTACAAGGAATCGGGCATCGGGCGTGAGACGCACAAGATGATGCTGGACCACTACCAGCAAACGAAGAACCTGCTCGTCAGCTACAGCGAAAACAAGCTAGGCTTCTTCTGAGGGGCGGCGGCCCACAGACCGTCCCTGGCGTCGTTGCTCCGTCTTGCCGTAGCGTTGCTACTGTCTGCGACGGAGACGCCTAGCCAGAAACGGCCTGTGAACCGCAGGACACGCTGCTGGCGGCGCGTTGTTCCAACGCGCCGCTTTTTGCTTCTTTTGCATCGCACGCTGGAGACAACCATGGTCGAAAAAGTCATCGCCACCCCCGCCGCGCTGGAGCTGGTGGCCTTTCTGCAAACCAAGCACGGCCCCGAATTGATGTTCCACCAGTCGGGCGGCTGCTGCGACAACAGCGCGGCCAACTGCTATCTGCCCGGCGAGATCACGATGGGTGCGGGCGACGTGTACCTGGGCGACATCGGCGGCTGCCCGTTCTACATCGGGCGCGCGCAGTACGAGACCTGGAAACACACGCAGCTCATCATCGATGTGATCGAGGGAACGGGTGGCACCTTCTCGCTGGAGGGGCCGGAGGGCAAGGCCTTCCACACCCGTTCCCGCGTGTTCACCGCGGTGGAATTGGCAGAGCTGGCAAGGGAAGGCGAACGGGGTGTTGCATCGCCACCGCTGTTGAACAGCGAGAAATAATGCCCAAAACCGCCTCAAATGCGCATCTGGCGCGGATTTCGCCCACGATGTCGGTCACGCGGCGGATGGCGCCCACCACCTCATGGCCCTGCTCGGCTACCGTGCCGGCGGCCAGGGCAGACGGCAAAACCATGCGGGGCTGCACCATCCGTAGCGCAATGCATGGATTGCTCGCGCAAAGTGGTATTACGCTCACATCAGGCGATGGCGGCAGCTGCTCGATCGCTTGGGGGCTATCGGCAGGCTGCAGACGCTGGTGAATAATGTCTGGCGTCCCTTTTGCGGAGATCCCCCAGCATGCATTCCATCACCTTGCGCTTTCTGGCCCGCTGTGGCGCACCATCGCCATCCGGCCGCATCCTGGGGGGAATCGTCTTGCGCTGGGCCGACGAAGCGGCGCGCGCTGCGCAGTAAGGCGGCAAATGCCTGCTGCACCTGGCCCGATGCGGGGCCGCGATCTTCTGGCCGCGCTGGCGGTGGTGGTGCTCTGGGGCGTGAACTTCGTGGCCATGAAGTGGGGCCTGCGCAGCTTCACGCCCTTCCAGCTGGGCGCCTTGCGCTACCTGTGGGCGGCGGTGCCCCTGGTGCTGCTGGTGCGGGCGCCGCGCATGCACTGGCGCTGGGTGCTGCTGTTTGGCAGCTTCCAGGGCGTGGGGCAGTTCGGCTTCTTGTTTGTGGCACTGCAGATGGGCATGACGGCGGCGCTGGCCAGCGTGCTGCTGCAGACGCAGGTGTTCTTCACGGCGCTGTTCGGTTTTGCGGTGCTGCACGAGCGCCCCGGCCGGCCGCTGGTGCTGGGCCTCGTGCTGGCGGGGCTGGGGTTGCTGTGCTTTGCGATGAACTACGTGCAGCCGGGTGATGCCGCGGCGGGCACCACGCTGGCCGGCTTGCTGCTGACGCTGTGCGCTGCGGCCTGGTGGGCCGCGTCGAACATCGTCTCGCGCCTGGCGCAGCAAGCCTCGCCGGGCTACGACCCTTTCTCGTTCGTGGTCTGGAGCAGCCTGGTGCCGGTGCTGCCCTTCACCCTGCTGTCGCTCTGGCTGGACCCCGATGCGAGCCGCTGGCTCGATCCGGCCACCTGGGCCGCCGTGCCGCTGGTGGCCTGGCTGTCGCTGGCGTACCTGGGCTGGGCCGCCACGGTGCTGGGCTACGGGATGTGGACCACCTTGCTCAAGCGCTACCCGGCCAACCGCGTGGCACCCTTCAGCCTGGGTGTTCCGCTGGTCGGCATTGCCGCAGGCATGGGGGTGCTGGGCGAGGCCATCACGGCCTGGCAATGGGCGGGCGTGGCCTGCGTGGTGCTGGCCCTGGCGTGTGTGGTGCTGGGACCGCGGTTGGGCATAAAAAAGGCCTGAAGCGCTTATTCATCAGGCGTTTGTAGCTATTTAATCAATAGCAATCCGGTATGTTGCGCAGCGCCTCTTAGAATTTATCCGTAAATAATGTTGACTGGCAGCTCGATCTTGCGCAGGGCGATGATGGCTGCCGCCAGGTGGTTGAGCGCCAGGAAGGTGTGTTCGAGCTTTTCGTAGCGCACCAATAGTTTCCTGAATCGGTTGAACCAGCCATGACAGGCCTCGACCACCCAGCGGCGGGCCTTCTTCTTTGGCTCTCGCTTTTTCTGCGCCGCTTCGCTCTTGCGACTGACCACATGCGGGATATAGCCATGGGCAAGGATCACGGCCATGGCGCCTTTGCCCCGATAGCCCGCATCGGCGCACAGATGTTTGGATCGACGCTGCTTGGGAGTCGGACGTTGGACCACGATGGCATCGAGCACGGCCTCAATTTGCGTCACGTCGTGCGCGTTGGCTCCCGTCACGACGAGTGACAACGGGACGCCACGCCCGTCCACCAGCAGGTGGCGCTTGCTGCCGTTTTTTTCCCCGATCCGTGGGGTTGGGTCCAACGGCCTCTTGCGCCAGCGGCGCCTTCATCATCGCCCCGTCGATGCTCTGCCAGCGCCAGGCAATACCTTCGAGCTCGTCGTATTCGGCAAGGCCCGCCTTCCATAACGACTCAAAGAACCCAGCCTTGGACCATTGCATGAATCTCTGGTGCACCGCGCTGGCACTGCCAAAGCGTTCACTGGGCAACGCCTTCCATTGGCAGCCCGTCCTGAGCACATACACGATGGCTTCAAAGACCAATCGCGGCGCCTTTGGTGGACGCCCCGCTCCCGCACTGCGCAGGTATTGCTTGTTCGGGTCGCGCACTGGCTGGGGCACCAGGGGCTCTACCCGGGCCCAGAATTCATCCGTCACCTCCCACGAATGGGCATGGGCCTTGGCCATCTGTCTTTCCTGTACCGAGTGAAGGTCGTCTCAGGTCTGGAGTTTACTTAATTTACGGATAAATCCTTAGCCGCACGCCGCCTGCAGCACGGCGCGGGTGCGCAGCGCTTCGTGGCGCGCGGCGGCGGCGAAATCGTCGCCGCCCGAGGCATACAGAATGGCCCGTGACGAGTTCACGATGATGGGGCCGTCGGTGCGCAGGCCGGCGCGCACCGTGGCCACGGCATCGCCGCCCTGGGCTCCCACGCCGGGGATCAGCAGGGGCAGCGTGGGCGCAATGCTGCGCACGCGTTCGATTTCCTGGGGGTAGGTGGCGCCCACCACCAGGCCGAGCTGGCCATTGCGGTTCCAGGGGCCTTGGGCGAGGCGGGCCACATGTTCGTACAGCAGGGGCTGGCCCTCGATGCTGGCCAGGCGCTGGTTTTGCAGGTCGTCACCGCCGGGGTTGGAGGTGCGGCACAGCAGGAACGCGCCCTTGCCGTGGTAGGCCAGGTAGGGCTCGATGGAGTCAAACCCCATGAAGGGCGAGAGCGTGACGGCGTCGGCGCCATAGCGCTCGAACGCCTCCTTGGCGTATTGCTCGGCAGTCGAGCCGATGTCGCCCCGCTTGGCATCCAGGATCACCGGCACCTGGGGCGCGTTGCAGCGCATGTGTTGCATGAGGCGCTCGAGCTGGTCTTCGGCGCCGTGGGCCGCAAAGTAGGCAATCTGGGGCTTGAAGGCGCAGGCCACATCCGCCGTGCTGTCCACAATCGCGGCACAAAAATCGTAGATCTTGTGCGGGTCGCCGCGCATGCCGGCGGGAAACCGGGTGGGTTCAGGGTCCAGTCCCACGCAGAGCATCGAGTTGTTCTGGGTGGCGGCATTGCGCAGCATGTCGAGAAAGGTCATGGGCGCAATTTTAGGCGGGCCAGGCAAGGTGTAAGCGCGCAGAAAAAAGGCCGTCGCAACGGCCCTTCTTCAGTGCGCCCCTCAGGACTGTGCAGCAGCCCGTTTTTCCAGGATCTCGAACGCCGGCAAGGTCTTGCCTTCGAGCACTTCGAGGAAGGCGCCGCCACCGGTGGAGATGTAGCCCACCTGCTGCTCGATGCCGTATTTGGCAATGGCCGCCAGGGTGTCGCCGCCGCCTGCAATGCTGAACGCGGGCGATTGCGCAATGGCCTGGGCGATCTCGCGCGTGCCGTTTTCAAAGGCCGCGAACTCGAACACGCCCACGGGGCCGTTCCAGACGATGGTGCCGGCCGATTTGAGCTGGGCGGCCAGCCGCGCGGCGGTCTGGGGGCCGATGTCCAGGATCAGGTCATCGTCGGCCACATCGGTGGCGGCCTTGATGGTGGCGGGGGCGTCGGCGGCGAAGGTCTTGGCGGTGACCACATCGGTAGGAATCGGCACCTCGGCGCCGCGGGCCTTCATGGCGGCCATCACCGACCGGGCGGCGTCCAGCAGGTCGGGCTCGGCCAGGCTCTTGCCGATGGGCAGGCCGGCGGCCAGCATGAAGGTGTTGGCAATGCCGCCGCCCACGATCAGCTGGTCCACCTTGTCGGCCAGGCTTTGCAGGATGGTGAGCTTGGTGGACACCTTGGAGCCGGCCACGATGGCCGCCAGGGGGCGCTGGGGCTGGGCCAGGGCCTTGGTCAGGGCGTCGATTTCGGCCGACAGCAGCGGGCCGGCGCACGCCACCGGGGCGTACTGGGCGATGCCGTAGGTGGTGCCCTCGGCGCGGTGGGCCGTGCCAAAGGCGTCGTTCACGAAGATGTCGCACAGGGCGGCCAGCTTGCGGGCCAGCTCTTCCTTGTTCTTTTTCTCGCCGACATTGACGCGGCAGTTTTCCAGCAGCACCACCTGCCCCGGGGCCACGGTGACGCCGTCCACCCAGTGGGCGAGCAGCGGCACGTCGCGGCCCAGCAGCTCGGACAGGCGCCGGGCCACGGGCGCAAGCGAGTCTTCGGGTTGGAACGCGCCTTCGGTGGGGCGGCCCAGGTGGCTGGTCACCATCACGGCGGCACCTGCGTCCAGCGCCATGCGGATGCACGGGATCGAGGCGCGGATGCGGGTGTCTTCGGTGATGTGGCCGGCGGCGTCCAGCGGCACGTTCAGGTCCGCACGGATGAAGACGCGCTGACCACGGACTCGGTTCTGGGCGCACAGGTCGGAAAAACGCAGGATGTTCATGGGCAAGTAGCTCGCGAAGGGGGCACGTGTAACGGGGCTGTCATTTTAGGCGCCCCGCCCCGCCCCGCCCCGCCCCGTCCTGCCCTGCCCTGCTGCGGGGGCCTGCCGGCCTACCAGCCCCAGCCGATGTGCAGTGGCAGGTACACCAGCATCCCCACCACGATGGTGCCCAGGATGCCGCGGCGCCAGAAATAGTAGGCCACGGCGCACAGCACGGCGGGCAGGCGCGCGTCTTTCAGTGTGGCGATGAGCGCGCCGTGCGACATGAGTATTTCGGGCGCAATGACGGCCGTGAGCGCCGCCAGCGGCGCATATTTGAGTCCGCGCTTGAGCCAGTCGGGCAGGGGCAGCTCGCGCTCGGGGATCATGAAGAACGAGCGCGTCAGCACCGTGAGCAAGGCCAGGCCGATCACCGCGACAAAGGCTTCCAGTCCATCCCAGTTCATGGATGCTGCTCCTCGCGCAATGCCACGGCGTCGCCCGCTTCGACTTGTTCGAGCCCATCGGCGGTGATCCGGCTGTTGGCCGGCACCAGCAGCACCTCGGGTTTGTGGCGGCGCCGGTCCACGGCCTCGATCAGCAGCCCCACGGTGACTGCTGCGGCAATGGCCACCAGGATGTTGAGCTTGAGCGGCAGCGCAAACGCGGCAATGGCGGCGGTGGCGGCCACCCCCGTGGCCAGCCAGGTGGCGCGGTCGAACAGCAGCGACAGCAGCACGCCCAGCAGCGCCAGCACACCGGCAAATCCGAGGCCCCAGGACAGCGGCACGGCGTTGGCCAGCAGGATGCCGGCAATCGACGGCACCTGCCAGGCCAGCCAGTTGGTGGCGGCGGCGCCCCAGAAATAGGGCAGCTGGTCGGGCGCAGGCTGCGGTGCCGGAAAGCGCTTCATGAAGGCCACGAAGATCACGTCGCCGCTGAAGTAGCCAATGGTCACGCGCCAGCGCCGCGGCAGGTGCGCAAAGTAGCTGCGCCACAGGCTGCTGAAGATCACGAAGCGCAGGTTCACGCACGACGCCGTGAGCCAGACCACCCACAGCGGCGCCCCGGTGGCCAGCAGCGGAATCACGGCCAGCTGGGCGCTGCCGGCATAGACCACCAGTGACATGAAAATCGCCATGGACACCGACATGCCGCTTTTGACCATGGCCACGCCCGTCACCATGGCCCAGGCGGCCAGGCCCAGCGAGGTGCCGGCCATGTCGGTGATGGCCAGGCGAAACGCCGGGTGGCGCAGGGTCTGGCGGACCGACGCGATGCTCATGGGCCCGTGGACGCGATCGCTGGCGCGGGAGGCTCGGCCCCCAGCACCATGCCGGGTTGCAGCGGGAAGCCGCGCAGGAACTCGGAGGCGGGCAAGCGCTTGCCGCCGGACCGCTGCAGGCTGGTCAGGCGCAGGGCGCCTTCGCCGCAGGCCACCAGCACGCCGGTGTTGTCTACGGACAAGATCTGGCCGTAGCGCTTGTCCGGTGTGCTCTGATGGCTATGGAGTTCATAGTCCCAGAGTTTGATGGTCTCGGTGCCCAGTGTGGTGCTTGCCCCGGGAAAAGGGTTGAAGGCCCGGATCTGCCGGCCGATCACCTCGGCCGGCAGCGACCAGTCCACCGTGCTTTCGGATTTTTCGATCTTGTGGGCATAGGTCACGCCCTGCGCCGGCTGCGCCACCGGCTGCAGGCCGCCGCAGGCCGCCAGCTCCAGGGCCTCCACGATCAGCCGGCCGCCCATGTGGGCCAGCCGGTCGTGCAGCGAGGCCGTGGTGTCGCGGGGGGTGATGGCCAGCTTTTCGGTCAGCAGCATGGCGCCCGTGTCCAGGCCCGCATCCATCTGCATGATGGTGACGCCCGTCTCGGCATCGCCCGCTTGAATGGCGCGGTGGATGGGGGCGGCGCCGCGCCAGCGTGGCAGCAGGCTGGCGTGGATGTTCAGGCAACCCAGGCCCCTGGCCCCCACGCTCCCCGAGGGGGCCTTCGCGCCTTCGGGCGGCCAGGCGGCGCTCATGGCATCCAGCACCCACTGCGGCAGGATCAGGCCGTAGGCGGCCACCACCATTACATCGGCCTGGGCGGCCTGCAAGGCGTCGCGTGCAGCAGCGGCGTCTTCTGGAAATTTGCCATCCAGGCGCAGGCTGCGGGGCTGGGCCACCGCAATGCCATGCTCCAGTGCGCATTGCTTGACGGGCGAGGCCTGCAGTTTCATGCCCCGGCCCGCGGGACGGTCGGGCTGGGTGAGGACAAGGGGGACGGTGAATCCGGCGTCCAGCAGGCGTTGCAAGGCAATGCGGGCGAATTCGGGGGTTCCGGCAAAGATGATGTTCATGAAGGAATGTCGGGCGATCGCTCTCAGGGGTTCCGGTCATCGCCCACGGGCTGGTCGTCGGTGAAGAGCAGCTGGCGTACCGTGCCCGCGTGGTCGATGTGGATGTGCGCCATGCGCGGTTCGTAGTCGTCCATGAACCGGTAGGTCCAGACATCGCCATCAAAGCGGGCCACCCGCTCGATCAGCATCGGCGGGCCGAAGCTGCGCTCGACGTCGGCCGCGGTCCATGCGTTGAGTGCAATGCCCGAGAAGCGGGCGAAGGTGAGGGTCTGCTCGACGCGCTGAAGGCGTCCGGCGGCATCGAAGTCCAGGTGGAACACCTGGCGGCCCGCTGGCAGAGTGGAGTAAAGCAGGCGTTCTGCCCCGCCTTCCAGGGCGGTCGCACTGGAGGGCGGACCCAGCCGCGACAGCACTTCGGCGCGGGTGGCCCCGGGTTTTTCCCGGTCCGGCGAGGCACAGGCCGACAGCAGTCCCACCAGAACCAGCGCACCGGCGCCGATGCCAAGGCGGCGCAGTGCGTTGGTACTCACTCGCGTGCTTCTCTTTGCTGTTTGAGCATCTTCGTCTTGATGCGGTTGCGCTTGAGCGGCGAGAGGTATTCCACGAACACCTTGCCCATGAGGTGGTCCATCTCATGCTGCATGCAGACGGCCAGCAGGCCTTCGGCTTCGAGGGTGCGCGACTGCCCCTGCGCATCCAGCGCCCGCACATGCACGGCCGCCGCGCGTTCCACGCCGTCGTAGATGCCAGGCACCGAAAGGCAGCCCTCGTCGCCCACATGCTTTTCCGGGCTGGCCCAGACGATCTCCGGATTGATCAGCACCAGCGGCTCGTTGCGCTCCTCGGAGACATCGATGACCACGATGCGCTCGTGCACGTCGATCTGCGTGGCTGCCAGGCCGATGCCGTGGGCGTCGTACATGGTGGCGAGCATGTCCGCAACCAGCGCCTGGACACGGGCGTCCACTGCCTGGACCGGCTGAGCGACCTTGTGAAGACGGGGGTCCGGATAACAGAGAATGGGAAGAATTGCCATGAATGAAGGTGAAAGCTGTCGCTATTTTCGCCACTTTTGCCCCGCGCTGCAGCCGCCTGGTGCATTATTCGTTGCCCAATCAAGGGCTTGAGCAGAAAATCTCAGACGGTTTGTAACGTATCTGCCCGGCGGCTTGCATTGGGCAATCGATCGCGGCGCCAGTGAGGGGGCGTTTCACAATGCATCAAAAAAGGAACAACATGACGGCATTCACCAGCGTGCGGCGAACCGCCCTGGGTGCGTTGACAGTAATTGCCGGCGCTTTGCTTGCCGTGCCGGTTCACGCGCAGAACTATCCTGTTTCGAGCGGCCAGCGTGCCACGGCGCAACAGGTGGCCGAACGTGGCGTTCCTCTTTCCGAGCTGGCACCCGGGGCTCCTGACACCTATGTGGTGAAACGCGGAGACACGCTCTGGGGTATTTCGGGGATGTACCTCCAGCGCCCATGGCGCTGGCCCGAGCTGTGGGGCATGAACCTCCAGGCCCTGCCCAATCCCCATCTGATCTTTCCGGGCCAGACGCTCCATCTTGAAAAGAACGGCGGCTATGCGCGCCTGCGCACCAGCGCCCGCGGCGCGCCTGACACGGTGCGGGTGTCACCCCGCACGCGCAGCGACAGCCTGGCCGATACCGCCCTGCCCACACTCAAGCCGCACCTCATCGAGCCTTTCCTGGTGGAGCCGCTGGTGGTGGACGCCGAGGTGCTCCAGCGTGCGCCGCGCATCGTGGCCACCGTGGACGAGCGCGTGCTGATGGCCGACGGCGACCGTGCCTATGCCCGGGGCGATGAATCCAGCCCGCTGCGGATGGAGGCCGGTGCATCCCGCCACTACCGGGTGTTCCGGGATGCCATTGCCCTCAAGGACCCCTTGACGGGTGAAATCCTGGGTTACGAAGCGCAATATGTCGGCAAGGCAGAGCTGGTGCGTGGCGAGTCGGTGGAAGAATCGGCCAATGGCAAGGGCGGCATTGCGTATGACTACGTGCCCGCCACCGTGGCGCTGTCTGCGACCAAGGAAGAGGTTCGTGCGGGAGACCGGCTGCTGCCAGCGCCTGCGCGCGCTTTCGTCAGCTATACGCCACGCGCACCCCAGGTGGAGGTCGATGCGCGGGTGGTCTCGATTTATGGCGGCAACTCGGTGACCTACGCCGCACAGAACCAGGTCATTGCCATCAACCGGGGCACGAAGGACGGCATGGAAGCCGGCCAGGTGCTTCACATCATGACCAAGGGTGATCGCCTCAAGGACAGCACCGATGCCGCGAAGACGGTGATCAAGCTGCCCAGCGAGCGCAATGGCCATGTGATGGTGTTCCGCACCTTTGACCGGGTTTCCTATGCGTTGATTCTGGAAATCCGCACCGGCGTGCGGGTGGGTGACCGTCTGGTCAATCCCGAATAAGGAGGGCGCCGGTGGCCATGCTGCGGCCTCGGTGTCCCGTGTGTTTCCTCTGTCCTGACCATGGACATCGATGAACTCTCCGGCTGGCTGCGCCTGACGCTGACACCGGGCGTCGGCAACAGCACGGCCCGCCGCCTCCTGGCGGCTTTTGGTCTTCCTGCCGCCATTTTTCAGCAATCCGAGGGGGCGCTGGGGCAGTGCGTCACGCCCGTGCAGGCCCGGGCCCTGAGCCAGGTTCCCGAGGGCCTGGCGCCGCAACTGGAGACCACCTGGGCCTGGCTTCAGGGGCCGGCGCCAGACGGGACTGAGCGGGTGTTCCTGACCCTGGGCGATGCGCGTTACCCAGAGGCCCTGCTCGACACAGAAGACCCTCCGCTGGTGCTGTATGGCATCGGACCTGCGGCGTTGTGGGCCGCCCGGCCTTTTTCCACCGGGCATTGTCTGGCCATCGTGGGCAGCCGCAATCCCACGGCCCAGGGGGCGGACAACGCACGGCAGTTTGCGCGTGCGCTGCATGCGGCGGGGCTGACCATCGTGTCTGGGCTGGCGCTGGGGGTGGATGCTGCGGCCCATGAGGGGGCGCTGGACAGCGCAATGGCAGATGCCACATTCCCCGCCACGATTGCGGTGGTCGGCACCGGGCTTGACAGGGTGTACCCCCGCCAGAATCTGGGGCTGGCACGGCGCATCGCCGCACACGGCCTGCTGATCAGCGAATACCCCCTGGGCACACCGCCGCTGGCGCCCAATTTTCCCAAGCGCAACCGCATCATTGCAGGGCTTTCGCAGGGAACGCTGGTCGTGGAAGCGGCACTGGCATCGGGTTCGCTGATCACGGCCCGGCTGGCGGTGGAGCAGGGCCGTGAAGTGTTCGCCATTCCGGGCTCCATCCATGCACCCCAGTCGCGCGGATGCCATTCCCTGATTCGGCAGGGCGCCAAGTTGGTGGAGTCGGTGCAGGATGTGCTGGAAGAACTCCACTTTCCCGCTGCATCGGCGCCACCACTGCCGGCTTCTCCTGGGACGGCGCCCGCCCATCCGCCCGAAAGCGCATTGCTGCAGGCGATGGGGTTCGATCCGGTGGGGCTCGATGCACTGATGGCGCGCACGGGCATGGACACCGCCGCCATGCAGGTCGAGCTGCTGGAGCTGGAGCTGGCCGGTGCCGTGGCCCGGCTGCCGGGCGGTTTGTTTCAGCGCATGGGCAGCGCCTGAGCGGCCCTGCGCTGCCGGCCGGGGTGCCTCAGCCCAGCAGCCGCTCCGGATTGGCGTCCAGCTTGGCCAGCGCGTCGCGCGTGGCGCGCAAGGTCAGGCCTTCCTCGTCCTGCGCCACCAGCAGCCCGGACTGCAGGTAGGCCGCCAGCCGGCGCAGCTGGATGAGGTAGCTGCTGCCGTCCGTGGCAGCGAAGAGGTGCAATTGCTTGCGCTGGCTCTGCCAGGCGTACTGCACCTGGGCCGAAGCCCCGTTGTGGTCCAGTGTGAACCACGCACCGCGCTGCAGTTCCTGGGCCCACGCCACCATGGCATCGTCCACCGGGGCGCCGTTGTCGGCAATCACGTGGATGGAGGAGGCGTCGATGCCGAGCATCATTTCGATGCTGTCGGCATTGAACGGCATGTCTCCCAGCGTGGCATCCCCGATGAAGTCTTCCAGGTTGGCCAGACGCTTGGCCATGGCGTCGATGTGGGCCTGCGGAATGGACGCGGTCTTGGACAGGAAGGCATCGGCCAGGGTATCGGTCAGCACCTTGATCTGGGCATCCTGGGCGGCTCCCTGGACCCCCATCAATACCAGGCCCTGGCGCAGGCGCTGCAGCAGGCCCGGAAGGCTCTGGATGACCTGTGCCCGTTCGCTGCGATGGGGTTTGGCACTGGCAGCCCACACCAGATCGGCGGCCGTGCGCTTGAATGTGATGGTGTCGGCGTGCTGTGGGCCCTCGCGCACTGCCGAGAGGGCCAGTACCTCGGCCCAGGTCTTGAAGAGGAACTCCCGAATCTCGTCGCGCACCGGCATGTCGCGCAGCATGGTGCGCAGCTCGATCGTGTACTGGATGGCCAGCGTTTCCTTCTGTTCCACCTGCTGGGCCACGCTGACAAGGTGCGAGGTGGCCTGCTTTTCGGTCAGGAACTTCGACAGGAAGTTCTCGAATTCGTCGTACACCAGTTGAAAGACCCGGCGCCCGGTCTCGGGATACTGTTCGATCACCTGCACCACGCGGCGAATTTCGGCCTCCAATGCGCTGCCATTGATGGTGGTGGCATCAAATCCCATGACGCACGCACCCATGCGGTCGATGAGCTGGCGTGCAGGATGAGCGCTGTTGCTGAAGAATTCCGGTTCGGCCAGCGCCACGCGCAGCACCGGAACCTGCAGGCGTGCGAACCACACGCGCACGGCGGGGGGAATGCGGTCCTCGGCCAGAATGCTCTGGAACATCAGCGCCACCACCTCGATGATGGCCTTCTCTCCTGCCGTCGAGGCTTTTTTCTTCAACTCGGTGGATCGCTCCCGGACTGCGCCCGCCAGCTGGACCACCGCGGCGGGGCTGTAGTCTTCGATGCGCGTGGCGACACCGTTGTAATAGGTGTCCGCCTGGACGCGGTGGGCCGTGAGGGCATGCGCCAGCGCCGCCGATGCGGGCGGCGCATGGACCAGGTCAATGCCGGTGGCGGGCTGCGTGAGCAGCCGCCGCAGCTGGCCCATGATGCCCTGTGCCCGCAGGCGTGCGCGCGACAGTGGCGTCATGCCCGTGGCGAAGGCCGTTCCCATGCCCTGGGGCTGGGACTGCCTCGGTGGCGCTGCGTGCGCTGCGGCCATGGCCCCCCGCGTTTGCGCCAGTGCCTGCGATGCCAGTCCACCCGCTCCGCCATCGTTGCCGGTCACTGCACCGCCGTCGGTCCGACGCACGCGCGCCCGCAGGTTGTTTTGCGGGGTGATGCCCTGCTCCACATAGAACACGTTCACAGCCTGGTACTGCTTTTGCAGCAGGTTGGCCAGGTCGCGCTGCAGGGGGTCCACCACGGTCAGCAGATCCGTGCGCTGCAGGCCCGCATCGCACCATTGCTCGACGACGATCAGGCAGACGGCCTCGGGGCGCAGGATGTCATTGCTGTCGAGGTCCTGGCCTTCCAGCGACTGGGTTCGCTGGCGTACCGTGTCGAACTGCTGGCTGACCTGTTCGGTGATCGTGAGCGCCATGCGCGAGGCAGCGATCTTGTTCTCCACCACATCGTCGCTGAGCAACTCGAACTGCGCGCCAGTGGCCCGGCTGTCGCGTGTCGCGCTGACAGGGGGAACCAGTGCATCGCGCAGGGCCTTGACCATGCGCGCCAGCCAGTCGCCGTGGTGCTGCTGGTACAGCAGCCAGGCATCGCGCCGCGACTGCATCTCGCGCTGCGTGCCGGTCTGGGACATCAGCTGGGTCAGGAAATCCAGAACCGCCTGGTCCACATCAGGCAACCCGGCGCAGACTCCTTCCACAAACTTCTGGCGCGCCTGGCGGGCCAGTCGACGCTGCGGAGGAGAAGGGGGGGGGGCAGCCATGCGTCAATGCTAGCGTGTCAGACCGTGGCCCCGGCGTTGGGATCGTTCGGATCCTCGTTCTCTTTCCTGGCTGTCTTGACCAGGTCTTCCCGTTTCACGCCCAGCCACATGGCAATGGCGGCGGCCACGAACACCGACGAGTAAATGCCGAACAGGATGCCGATGGTGAGCGCCAGCGCAAAGTTGTGCAGGCTGGGTCCGCCAAAGAAGAACATCGACAGCACCATCGCTTCCGTCGATGCGTGGGTGATGATGGTGCGGCTCATGGTGCTGGTGATCGCGTGGTCGATCACCTCGTGCGTGTTCATCTTGCGGTATTTGCGGAAGGCCTCGCGGATCCGGTCGAAGATCACCACCGACTCGTTGACCGAGTAACCCAGCACCGCCAGCACGGCCGCCAGCACCGATAGCGAAAACTCCCATTGGAAGAACGCGAAGAAACCCAGGATGATCACCACATCGTGCAGGTTGGCAATGATGGCGGCCACGCCGAACTTCCACTCGAAGCGAAAAGCGAGGTAAACCACGATGCCCACCACCACCATGGCCAGCGCCATGAGGCCACCGTGCACCAGCTCTTCGCCCACCTGCGGGCCGACAAACTCGGTGCGCCGCAGCGTGACGGCCGGATCAGCCGTCTTCAGCGCCGCAATGACCTGCTCGCTCTGCTGGGCAGAGGTCACCCCCTTTTGCACGGGCAGGCGGATCATCACGTCGCGCGCGGTGCCGAAGTTCTGCACCTGCACGTCGGGGTAGCCCAGGCCGGAGACCGTCTCGCGCACCTTGGCCAGTTCTGCCGGCTGGCTGTATGCCACCTCCATCACCGTGCCGCCGGTGAACTCCACCGACAGGTGCAGGCCGCGCGTGATCAGGAAGAACACGGCCAGCGCAAAGGTGATGAAGGAGATCGCGTTGAAAACCAACGCGTGCTTCATGAAGGGGATGTCTTTTCTGATGCGGAAAAACTCCATGATTTTTATTCCTTGGTTGGAGTTTTCAGAGGAAGCTCATAGGCGCGCAGCGCATGTGATGCTGGAACGAAGAATTCCATGGTCTTCCTCCTTTAGTTGGTCTTGGCCACGGCGGAGTCGGCGTCTGCTTTCCAGACCTGTCCGATCGACACGCTCTTGAGCTTTTTCTGGCGGCCATACCAGAGGTTCACCACGCCGCGCGAGAAGAAAACGGCCGAGAACATGCTGGTCAGGATGCCGATGGTGTGCACCACGGCAAAACCGCGCACGGGTCCCGAGCCAAACGCCAGCAACGCCAGACCGACGACCAGCGTGGTCACGTTGGAGTCCAGAATGGTCGCCCAGGCGCGTTCGTAACCCGCGTGGATGGCCGCCTGGGGCGACATGCCGTCGCGCAGCTCCTCGCGGATGCGCTCGTTGATCAGTACGTTCGAGTCGATCGCCACACCCAGCGCCAGCGCCATGGCGGCAATGCCGGGCAGCGTCAGCGTGGCTTGCAGCATCGACAGGATGGCCAGCAGCAGCAGCACGTTCACCGAGAGCGCCAGCGTGGAAAACACGCCAAACAACCGGTAATACACGCACATGAAGGCGGCCACGGCCACCATGCCCCAGACCACGCTGTGGATGCCGCGCTCGATGTTGTCGGCGCCCAGGCTCGGGCCGATGGTGAATTCCTCGATGATCTCCATGGGCGCGGCCAGCGAGCCGGCGCGCAGCAGCAGCGCGGTGTCGTTGGCCTCGGCCGTGGTCATGCGGCCGGAGATCTGCACGCGGCCGCCGCCGATTTCGGAGCGGATCACGGGGGCCGTGACCACCTCGCCCTTGCCCTTTTCAAACAGCACGATGGCCATGCGCTTGCCGATGTTTTCGCGCGTGATGTCGCGGAAGATGCGCGAGCCCTTGGCATCGAGCGTGAGGTTCACGGTGGGTTCCTGGGTCTGCCCATCGAAGCCGGGCTGGGCGTCGGTCAGGTTCTCGCCGGTCAGGATGACCTGCTTTTTCACGATGACAGGCTGGCCGTTGCGTTCCAGGTAGCGCTCGGAGCCAAACGGCACCGGGCCCCGGCCGGCTTCTGCAGCGCGCGCTTCGGTGCCTTCGTCCACCAGGCGCACCTCCAGCGTGGCGGTGCGTCCCAGGATGTCCTTGGCCTTGGCCGTGTCCTGCACGCCGGGCAGCTGCACCACGATGCGGTCCAGGCCCTGCTGCTGGATCACGGGTTCGGCCACGCCGAGTTCGTTGATCCGGTTGTGCAGGGTGACGATGTTCTGCTTGAGCGCCTGTTCCTGCACACGGCGCGTGGCCTCGGGCTTGATGGTGGCGCGCAGCCTGAATTCGCTGCCCTCGGGCGTGCTGACGGTCTGCAGGTCGGGGAACTGGTCGGAGATCAGGTTGCGGGTTGCCGTCTGCGTGGCTTCGTCGCGCACCTTGATGTCGATGGTCTGGCTGTCGCGGCTGATGCCGCCGTGGCGGATGTTCTTGTCACGCAGCGCGGTGCGGATGTCGCCCGCATAGGACTCGGCCTTCTTGGTCAGCGCGGCCTGCATGTCCACCTGCAGCATGAAGTGCACGCCACCGCGCAGGTCCAGCCCCAGGTACATGGGGCGCGCATGCAGGGCCGTGAGCCAGGCCGGTGAGCGCGACACCAGGTTCAGCGCCACGATGTACGAGGGATTGGCGGGGTCGGGCACCAGGGCCTTCTGGATCGCGTCCCGGGCCTTGAGCTGGGTGTCGGGGGTGTCCACGCGTGCGCGCACCGAGCCGCCTTCGAGCGTCACGAGGTCGGGGGTGACGCCCGCCTCCTTGAGCACCTCCTCCACGCGCTGCTGCACGGCCGCATCCACCTTGACGGTGGCCTTGGCGGACGAAACCTGCACAGCAGGTGCTTCGCCGAAGAAATTGGGCAGGGTGTACAAGGCACCTACCAGCAGCACGATCACCAGGATCGCGTACTTCCAGACCGGGTAACGGTTCATGATCGCGCTCTACTCAGTTGTCCATGGCGCATGGCGCCAACCCCTGCCAGGGATGCCGTGGGACTGGCTTGGCCAGGCCATCGGCATCGTCCCCCTTCGCGCGCATTGCGCGCGAGAAGGGGGAAGCGGCGCAGCCGCTCAGGGGAATGTGCATCTTTACTTGACCGTGCCCTTGGGCAGCACCTGTGCCACGGCGCTGCGCTGGATCTGCACTTCCACGCCGCTGGCGATCTCGATGTGCAGGAAACCTTCGGACAGGCGCGTGACCTTGCCGATGATGCCGCCGGCCGTGGCCACTTCGTCGCCCTTGGCAATGGCGTCGATCATGGCGCGGTGCTCCTTCTGGCGCTTCATCTGGGGGCGGATCATGACGAAATACAGCACCACGAACATCAGCACCAGGGGCAGCATGCCCGTGAGCGAGGACATGATGTCACCGCCACCCGTGGCGGCAGCAGGAGCGGTCTGGGCAAAAGCAGAAGAAATAAACACGGACAGGACTCCACAATGGATGGTCGAAACACACAGAACCCGCCGCAGACACGCTTGACACGCACCTGCCGGGGCGAAACAGACCATTGTATGCGGCCCCCCGCCCGGCACCCAAGGGCTAAGACCCAAGCCGGTGCCGGGTGTTAGCCGCTCACGGTGGATCTGCCGAGGGAGCGTCGCAATTGCTGAAGAAAAGAGCCTTTGGCGCTGGATGGGCAAGCGCCAAATGCTCTCTTTTTGATAGTTGCAACCCGCGCCGCCCCCGGGCGCCGCGGGCCATGGCGCGGGTTCAGGCCGCCTGGCGCCGGGGCGCGGTCGTCTGGCCGCCGCGCCATTGCGCCATCAGGCCGTCCCATTTCGGGCGTGCCGTCTTCAGGTGGCGCTCCTTCACATGGCCATAGCCGCGGATGCCTTCGGGGATGCTGGCAATCTCCACGGCCAGTGGCAGCTTCTCGGGGGTGAGGCCGGCCAGCAGCTCGTCGATGCAGGCGCGGTATTCCCCGATCAGGGCGCGCTCCATGCGGCGCTCGCCGGTCTTGCCGAAGATGTCCAGGGCGGTGCCGCGCAAGCCTTTCAGCTTGGCCAGCAGGCCAAAGGCGCTGCGCATCCAGGGGCCATAGGGCTGCTTGACCAACTCGCCCTTGTCATTTTTCTTCGCCGCGAGGGGCGGCGCGAGATGGTGCACCAGCTTGTAGTCGCCCTCGAACATGGCGGCGATCTTGTCCGTGAAGGCCTTGTCGGTGTGCAGGCGCGCCACTTCGTATTCATCCTTGTAGGCCATGAGCTTGAAAAGATAGCGGGCCACGGTCTCGGACAGGCGGGTGGTGGTGCCCAGCTTCGCTTCGGCCGTCTTCACTTTGTCGACAAAGGCCTGGTAGTCGGCTGCGTAGGCGGCGTTCTGGTAGCCGGTGAGGAACTCCACCCGCTTGCCCACCATTTCGGCCAGCGATGGCTTCTTGACGAACTGGATCACCTGCGCCGCGGCAAACAGCGCCTGCACCGAGGCCAGGTCATGGGCGCAGCGGCGGCCCCATTCAAACGCTGCCTGGTTGTTCTCCACCTGCACGCCATTGAGTTCCATGGCACGCATCAGCGAGGCCAGGGTCAGGGGCACGCGGCCCTTTTGCCAGGCGTAGCCCAGCATCAGCGGGTTGGTGTAGATGCTGTCACCCAGCAGCTGCGTGGCCACCTGTTCCGCGTCGAAGCTGCCCACGCCGCCTGCGCCCACAGCCGCCGCAA
This sequence comes from Acidovorax sp. GW823-FHT02H02, assembly GCF_058797075.1. Taxonomy (NCBI): domain Bacteria; kingdom Pseudomonadati; phylum Pseudomonadota; class Betaproteobacteria; order Burkholderiales; family Comamonadaceae; genus Acidovorax; species Acidovorax sp. GW823-FHT02H02. Next base: position 91,481 of record NZ_JBXAJH010000015.1, read on the forward strand.
TGGCGCTGTCGCAGTTGGCGCCCGGGAACTGCCAGTTCGGGTTGGTCACGAACGCCGCCGTGGGCGTGCCATGCGTGTTGAGGGCCACGAAGGTGCGGCCCGGCTGCATCACGGCCAGCGTGTACTTGTGGGCGGCCACGATGGAATCACAGCCGATCACCAGGTCGGCCTTGGCGGTATCGACCTTGGTGGTGTAGATGGCGTCGGGCCGGTTGGCGATCTGGATGTGGCTCCAGGTGGCACCGCCCTTTTGCGCCAGGCCACCGGCGTCCTGCGTGACCACGCCCTTGCCTTCGAGGTGCGCCGCCATGCCCAGCAGCGAGCCGATGGTGATCACCCCCGTGCCGCCCACGCCGCCCACCACGATGCCCCAGGCGCTTTCGGCCACCGGCAGCACGGGCTCGGGGATGGCGGGCAGCGCCGAGAGGTCGCCCTTCTTCTCCTTCCTGGGCTTCTTGAGCTGGCCGCCTTCCACGGTCACAAAGCTCGGGCAGAAGCCCTTGAGGCAGGAATAGTCCTTGTTGCAGGTGCTCTGGTTGATGCGGCGTTTGCGGCCGAATTCGGTTTCCACGGGCTCGACCGACAGGCAGTTGGACTGCACCGAGCAATCGCCGCAGCCTTCGCAGACCAGTTCGTTGATCACCACGCGCTTGGCCGGGTCGACCAGGGAGCCGCGTTTGCGGCGGCGGCGCTTTTCGGTAGCGCAGGTCTGGTCGTAGATGATCGCCGTGCAGCCTTTGATTTCCCGTAATTCGCGCTGGATGCGGTCGAGCTCGTCGCGGTGAAACACCTCGACGCCGGGCGGCAGGTCGTTGATCAGTTCGGGGTGGCCGGCGCGCACGGCGCTGCTGTCCAGCCGGTGCGTGCGGCCGTGGTATTTCTCGGGCTCGTCGGTGACAACGACCAGTTTCACCACCCCCTCGGCGCGCAGGCTGTGCGCAATCTGCGCCACCGAATGTCCCTCGGGCCGCTCGCCCACCTGCTGGCCGCCGGTCATGGCCACGGCATCGTTGTACAGAACCTTGTAGGTGATGTTCACGCCCGCCGCGATGCTCTGGCGAATCGCCAGCAGGCCGCTGTGAAAGTAGGTGCCGTCGCCCAGGTTGGCAAACACATGCGCGTCCTTGGTGAACGGTGCCTGGCCCACCCAGCTCACGCCCTCGCCGCCCATCTGCGTGAAGGTGGATGTGCTGCGGTCCATCCACACCGTCATGTAGTGGCAGCCGATGCCGGCCACGGCGCGCGAGCCCTCGGGCACGCGGGTGCTGGTGTTGTGCGGGCAGCCGCTGCAGAACCATGGGGCGCGCTCACCCGTGTCCACCTTCAGCGCGGTCATGGCGCGTTCGCTGGCCTCGATGATGGCCAGGCGCGCATCCATGCGGGCGATGGTGTCGCCGGGCACGCCGAGTTTCTTGAGGCGCTTGGCAATGGCCTTGGCGATGATGGCGGGCGTGAGGTCGGCCTTGGCACGCAGCAGCCAGTTCTGGCCGGGGTTGGCCATGGACCACTCGCCGCCCGAGTTGTCGCCCTCGACCTCGTCGAACTTGCCCAGCACGTTGGGGCGCACATCGGCGCGCCAGTTGTAGAGCTCTTCCTTGATCTGGTATTCGATGACCTGGCGCTTTTCTTCCACCACCAGGATCTCCTGCAGGCCCTGCGCGAAGTCGCGGGTAATGGTGGCTTCGAGCGGCCACACCACGTTGACCTTGTGCACGCGGATGCCGAGCTGGCGGCAGGTGTCGTCGTCGAGCCCCAGGTCCACCAGGGCCTGGCGGGTGTCGTTGTAGGCCTTGCCGCTGGCGATGATGCCGAAGCGGTCGTTGGGGCCCTGGATCACGTTGTAGTTGAGCTTGTTGGCGCGCACATAGGCCAGGGCCGCATACCACTTGTAGTCCATCAGGCGCGCCTCCTGCTCCAGCGGCGCATCGGGCCAGCGGATGTGCAGGCCGCCCGGTGGCATGGCAAAGTCTTCGGGCAGGATGATCTGCACGCGATCCGGGTCCACGCTGATGCTGCTGGACGATTCCACCACCTCCTGGATCGTCTTCATGCCCGACCACACGCCCGAAAAGCGGCTCATGGCAAACGCGTGCAGGCCCATGTCCAGAATGTCCTGCACGTTGCTCGGGAAGAACACCGGCAACCCGCAGGCCTTGAAGATATGGTCGCTCTGGTGCGCTGCCGTGCTGCTCTTGCTGATGTGGTCGTCGCCCGCGATCGCAATCACGCCGCCATGCTGGGCCGTGCCGGCCATGTTGGCGTGCTTGAACACGTCCGAGCAGCGGTCCACGCCCGGTCCTTTGCCGTACCAGATGCCGAAGACGCCGTCGAACTTCTTGCTTTGCGGGTACAGGTCAAGCTGCTGCGTGCCCCACACCGCCGTGGCGGCCAGTTCCTCGTTCACGCCGGGCTGGAAGACGATGTTGTTGGCGGCCAGGTGCTTCTTGGCGGCCCACAGCGACTGGTCATACGTCCCCAGCGGCGAGCCCCGATAGCCGCTGATGAAGCCGGCGGTGTTCAGGCCCGCAGCGGCGTCGCGCTGGCGCTGCAGCATGGGCAGGCGCACCAGGGCCTGCACGCCGCTCATGAAGGCCCGGCCTCCGCCCAGGGTGTATTTGTCGTCGAGCGTGACGGTTTCCAGCGCTTTACGGATGTGCTCGGGCAGGGGGGCGTTCATGGTGGTGCTCCAGAAGGGGGGCGAGCCAAAAAGGCCGCCGGGTGGGCAGCCTTTTGGCGTGGAATGGCTTTGCAGGCAGTTTAGGCACTGTGACGCGCTATGTGCTTGCGTTTTCATGCCACGTTTACCCTTGATTCAGAAAGGATCTTTCTTAGAATCTGAAAATCATGCATAGTTTGGACAAATTTGACCTCGCCATCCTGGGCGAACTGCAGGCCAACGCCCGGCTGACCAACGCCGAACTGGCCCAGCGCGCGGGCCTGTCGGCCGCGCCCTGCTGGCGGCGTGTGCGGGCGCTGGAGGAAGAAGGCTTCATCAAGGGCTACCACGCCGAGATCGACCGGCACAAGATCGGCCTGGGGGTGCTGGCCTTCGTGCGGCTGGACGCCGACCGCAGCACGGGCAACCTGACCCGTGCGATGGAAGTGGCCATCCGGCAGATCCCCGAAGTGGTGTCCTGCCACTACATCAGCGGCACCGGCACCTTCGAGCTGCAGGTGGTGGCACGCGACCTGGACAGCTTCTCGCTGTTTGCCCGCGATGTGCTGCTCAATCTGCCCAATGTGAAAGACATGCACACCAGCTTTTCGCTGGGCGAGGTGAAGGACAGCAGCGCCTTGCCGCTCACGCACCTGGCCCGCGGGCGCTCCTGAGCGCTATTTATTCGATAGCATAAGGTGCTTTCTGGTAAGGCGATGTAGGCTGTTTTGCTCCAGTTGCAGCGAAAACCAGACCCTGGTCCACTCCGGGTCGCGCAGGCGGGCGCTGCGCTCCGCGCCCTTACGCAGCACAATGGCGAGCCATGCCTCCACAGCCGCCCCACGACAGCGCCCACGGCGTTTTTCCCGTCCCATCCCCTGATTCCGCCCCGTCGCCGGCCGATGTGGCGGCGGCCGCCCTGGGTGCCGAAGAGGCCGCCACCGCCAGGCTGGACGAAAGCGCGGCCCAGCGGGCCTCTCTTTCGCCGCTGGCGCCGCTGTCGGTGCCGGTATTTCGCATGCTCTGGCTCACCTGGGTGGCGGCCAACACCTGCATGTGGATGAACGACGTGGCGGCCGCCTGGCTCATGACCACACTCACCTCGTCGCCCATCCTGGTGGCGCTGGTGCAGTCGGCGTCCACGCTGCCGGTCTTTTTGCTGGGCCTGCCCAGCGGGGCGCTGGCCGATATCCTGGACCGGCGGCGCTACTTCATCGCCACGCAGTTCTGGGTGGCGGTGGTGGCGCTGGTGCTGTGCGTGGCCGTGCTGGCCGGCGGCATGACGGCGCCGCTGCTGCTGGCGCTGACCTTTGCCAACGGCATCGGCCTGGCCATGCGCTGGCCGGTGTTCTCGGCCATCGTGCCCGAGCTGGTCAGCCGTCCGCAGCTGCCCGCGGCGCTGGCCCTCAACGGCGTGGCCATGAACGCCTCGCGCATCATCGGCCCGCTGCTGGCCGGCGCCATCATCGCCAGCGCCGGCAGTGCCTGGGTGTTTGTGCTCAACGCCGTACTCTCGGTGGTGTCGGGCCTGGTGATCATGCGCTGGAAGCGCGCCCATGTGCCCAGCCCGCTGGGCCGCGAAAAGCTGCCCAGTGCCATGCGCGTGGGCCTGCAGTTCGTGCACCAGTCGCCGCGCATGCGGGCCGTGCTGTGGCGCATCGCCGTGTTTTTCCTGAACGCCACGGCGCTGATGGCCCTGCTGCCGCTGGTGGCCAAGGGGCTGAATGGCGGTGGCGCGGGAACGTTCACGCTGCTGCTGGCCTCCATGGGGGCGGGCGCCATCGTGGCGGCCATGTTTTTGCCGCGCCTGCGCCAGGCCATGGCGCGCGATGTGCTGGTGCGCCGGGGCACGCTGCTGCAGGCAGCCGCCATGGCGGTGATGGCCATGGCATCCAATGTCTATGTGGCCGTGCCCGCCATGGTGCTGGCGGGCATGGCGTGGATCACCACGGCCAATTCGCTCAGCGTGTCGGCCCAGCTGGCCCTGCCCAACTGGGTGCGCGCGCGCGGCATGTCGATCTTCCAGATGGCCATCATGGGCGCCACCGCGCTGGGCGCCGCCTTGTGGGGGCAGGTGGCCACGGTGGCGTCGGTGCACCTCAGCTTGGCGCTGGCCGCGCTGACCGGCGTGGTCGCCATGGCCCTGGTGCAGCGCCTGGTGACCGACCGCCACATGGAAGAGGACCTGAGTCCTTCGCAGGCCTTCAAGGCGCCCGTGGCGGCCACGCCGCCCGAGGCCGGGCGCGTGGTGGTCACCATCACCTACACCATCGACCCGGCGCGCGCCACGGAATTTCGCACCCTCATGCAGGAAAGCCGCCGCAGCCGCCTGCGCCAGGGGGCGCTGTCGTGCGATTTGCTGCACGACCTGGCCGATCCGGCGCGCTATGTGGAGCAGATCGTGGACGAGTCCTGGACCGAGCACCTGCGCCGCTTTGACCGGGTGACCGCGTCGGATGTGGCGCTGCGCGAGCGCAAGCTGGCGTTCCATCGGGGTGAATCGCCCCCCGAGGTAGTGCGCTACCTCATGGAGCGCTGATACTGCAAGGGGATTCGCTTCGACGCGGCCCGCTCAGCGCGGCCACAGCGCCCACAGGCGCAGGCCCTGCTTGAGCCGCCCCGCCAGCTCGCCCGCCTCGGCGCCCCAGCCGGCAAAATAGTCGGCCCGCACCGCGCCCACGATGGCGCTGCCGGTGTCCTGCGCCATCACCAGGCGCTGCATCGAGATCTGCGGGCCCCGGGAGGCCAGCCATACCGGCGTGCCATAGGGAATGCTCTGGCGGTCCACGGCGATCGAGCGGCCGGGCGTGAGGGGCACGCCCTGCGCGCCGCGCGGGCCGAACCGGGCATCCAGCGGGCTCAAGGGCTCTTCGCGAAAGAACACATAGCGCGGGTTGCTCCACAGCAGCTCGTTGGTGCGCTGCGGGTTCTGCGCCAGCCAGGCGCGGATGCCCGGCCAGGTGGCATCGCGCGTCGCGCCCTGGTCCAGCAGCCAGCGGCCCACGCTCTGGTAGGGCTGGTCGTTGGTGCCGGCGTAGGCCACGCGCACGGTGGTGATGCGGCCGTCGGCCTCGGTGATCTGCAGCCGGCCCGAGCCCTGGATGTGCAGCACCATGGATTCGATTGGGTCGCGCAGCCAGGCAATCGCCCGGCCCTGCAACGCGGCCTGGGCCTCGGGCAGGGTGTCGATCTGCTGGCGCGTGTACCAGGGCTTGCGGGCGCCGTGGCCGGCGGGCAGGCCGTACACCGGCACGGTGTAGCCGTTGCCGGGCTGCCGTGCGGCGTCGATCATGGGCTCGTAGTAGCTGGTGAGCAGGCCTTCGGCATTGCCATCGGCGGTCTCGACGCGGTAGGGCTGCAGGCGCTGCACCATCCAGGCGCGCTGCTCTTCGGCGCTGGCAATGCTGAGCTGGCGCACTTCGCCGCACAGGGGGGCGAAGGCGGGCGCCGGGCGCTCGCAGCCCTTGATCCAGGCGTTCCAGGCTTCGTGCAGGGCGTCGTCGGCAAAGCCGGGCAGTTCGGCCCAGCGCACGGGCACCCAGCGGCTCCTGGGCTGCACCATGGCCGAAGGCAGCGGTGCGGTGTCGCCCGGCAGGGCCACGCCTGCGGTGGGCGGCGGCGCCGGGATGGCCCCGGACCGCGCGGGGCTTGGCGTGGGCGCGGTGGAGCAGGCCGCCAGCGTTCCTACAATCAGCGCCGTCATCACAAGGCGCAGGAGTGTCATTTTCATGGGGCTGATTTTGCTTGAAGCGTTGCTGGCGTTGGCGGTGCTTGTGCTGATTGTCTGGTGGACGATGTTTTCCGGTCGCCAGCGGGGTGAACTGAAAGCACCGCCGGACGATGGCACCGACCCGCCCGCGCAATGAATGCAGGGCTGGTATTCGCAAGCTTTCGTCCTACACAAGGCGCGCAGGCTGGCCGATATGCTTTCGAAGGCGTAGAGTCACAATTCCGAGTCAATATCGGATTTGTATGCCGTCCCATCATTCACAAGGAGCCTAGCCATGCGCAAATACCTTCTTTCCGGCGTCGCCGCCGTTGTAATCCTGGCCACCGGTTGCGCCGAGATGAGTGATACCCAGCGCCGCACCGCCACGGGCGCGGGCGTGGGCGCGCTGGCGGGCGCCGTGCTCAGTTCGGCCACGGGCGGTCGCGCGGGCACGGGTGCCGTGGTGGGTGCCGGCGTGGGAGCCCTGGGCACCTACATCTGGTCGCAGAACATGGAGCGCCAAAAGCGCGAGATGGAGCAGGCCACCCAGGGCACGGGCATCGCCGTGACCCAGACGCAGGACAACCAGCTCAAGCTGGATATCCCGAGCGATATCTCCTTTGCCGTGGGCCGCTCGGACATCCAGTCCAACTTTGCCCCGGTGCTCGACCGCTTCGCTGACGGCTTGCGCAACAACCCCAATACGGACGTGCGCATCATCGGCCACACCGACAGTACCGGCAGCGACGCCGTGAACAACCCGCTGTCGCTGGACCGTGCGGCCAGCACGCGCAACTACCTCACGGGCCGGGGCGTTGATGGGCGCCGCATCTCCATCGAAGGCATGGGCGCGCGCCAGCCCATTGCCACCAACGACACGGCACAGGGCCGCAGCCGCAACCGCCGGGTTGAAATTTACGTGGGTGAGCGTCCCCGCGGCTAAAGCGGTACGCAGCGGCGCACCGGTGGTCCGTCAGGGCCCGGTGCGCAGCAGGTTGGCCAGCTCCACCGCCGACTTCACCTGCATCTTGTCGAATACCCGCGCACGGTGCACCTCGACCGTGCGCACGCTGATCTCCAGCTGGTCGGCGATCAGCTTGTTGGGCAGGCCGGCGACCACGAGGTCCATCACATCGCGCTCGCGCTCGGTCAGATCGTGCAGGCGTGTCTGCAGGCTGCTGCGCTGGCGCACCTGTTCCAGCTGGGCTGCCGACTGCGCCAGCGCCTGCTCGATGCGATCCACCAGTGCGTTGTCGGAAAAAGGCTTTTCATAGAAATCGAAGGCGCCGCGCTTGACGGCATCAACCGCTGTGGGAACGTCGGCATGGCCGGTCAGGAAGATGACCGGCATGGCGGGCAGCTCGCCCCGCGCCAGCAGCACATCGAACAGGGCCAGGCCGCTCATGCCCGGCATGCGCACATCCAGCAGCAGGCAGCAGGGCTGGCGCAGCGCGGGATGTGCCAGCCGCATCGCATCAAAAGCCTCTGCGCTGTCGAACGATTCGCTGAGCAGGCGGCGGGAGCGCAGCAGCCAGGCCAGCGCTTCGCGCACGCCCGCATCGTCGTCCACGATGTACACAATAGCGTCGGATACAGGTTCCATCAGGTCGGGGTCGGTTGGCAGACGGGCAGGGTGAAGGTGAATACCGTACCACGCGGCGCATGGGACTCGTACGCGAGGAAGCCGCCGTGCTGCTCGACCACCGTGCGGCACAGGCTCAGGCCCAGGCCCATGCCTTCGGCACGCGTGGTAAAGAACGGCGTGAACAGCTGCTGTGCCACCTCGGGCGCGATGCCGACGCCGCCGTCGGTGACCGAGATCTCCAGCCACCCGCTGTAGGCATTGGACGCCCCCCGCCGCACCCGGATGTCCAGAATGCGCGGGTGGATGGCCGGGTCGTCCATGGCCTGCATGGCATTGCGCGCCAGGTTCAGCAACACCTGCTCGACCATGGTGCGGTCGCACAGCGTGCGTGGCAGATGGGGCTCCACCGTGGTGTGCACGCGCACGCCCAGCTTGCGGGCCTGCAGGCTGATGAGGGGCAGGATGGCATCGAGCAGCTCCTGGGGCGGAACGGCCTCGCGGGTCTGGTCGCGGCGGCGGACGAAATCGTGCACGCTCTTGATCACGCGTCCGGCACGCTCGGCCTGGCGGGCAATGTGCTGCATCGCCATGCGCACATCCTCCAGGTTGCCGGGGGCGCTGGAATCGAGCAGGTTCAGCGACCCGGTGGCATAGCTGGAAATGGCCGCCAGAGGCTGGTTGAGTTCGTGGCTCAGCAGCGACGCCATCTCGCCCACGGTGGCCAGTCGCGCCGTGGCCTGCAGGCGTTCCTGCGAGGCGCGGGAGAGTTCTTCGATGCGGCGCTGTTCGCTGATGTCCAGAAATGCGCTCATCCAGCCCGTGTGCAGCCCCTGGGCATTGATCAGCGGGGCCTCGATGATGAGCACCGGAAAACGCGTGCCATCCTTGCGCATGAAGACCGATTCGAAGCCCTCGCGCGGCGGCATGCCACCGGCAAAGCGCGTGGCCTGGCGCTGCCGGTATTCATCGGCATATTCGGGCGGCCAGTAAGGGGCGGACGTGCTTTGCCCGAGCAGCTCCTGCGGGCTGAACCCCACCATGGCGCAGAACGCGGGGTTGACGTACGTGATGTGCCCCTGCAGGTCACGCGCGCGCAGGCCCGTCACCAGGGAGTCTTCCATGGCCTTGCGAAAGGCGAGCGCATCCGCCAGGTCCCGCTCTGCACGCAGCCTGCGCCGGTTGTCCCGCACCAGCACCACCATCACGGTCACCAGCGCAATCGACATGGCGGTGACCAGCGCGGTCAGCACGTTGGGAAAGAGATTGGGTGCACCGTGCCAGCGGTCCATGCGCAGCACCAGCGTGGTCCCCGGCAGATCGAGCAGCTGCTGGGCCGTGAACATGCGCGTGCCGCGTCTGGCCGCGCCCAGTACGGCCAGCCGGGTGCCATCGGCCTCGGTGAACGAGGCCTCCTGGCTGCGGGTCAGGTTGTGCCCCACCAGGTCCACCAGCATTTCTTGCAGTGAATAGGTGGCCACCAGGAAGCCGGACGGACGCCCGGCGCTGTTGAGTGGCAGGCACAGCTCCATCATCTCCGACCCCATGCCATCGCCATGGGGCTGGAAATAGCTGCCCGAATACGCCGGCGCGCCCAACCGGCGGGCATTGGTGCAGGCAAGTGCCGCATCGGTATGCGCGTCCTCGCGGCTCGCGGCATCCCACGACAAGGGGCGGTAGGGCGTCTGGGCATGCGCGCGCAGGCGCAGGTTGTTGTCCCGCCACTCGATGCGCACCAGTTCGCGGCGCAGGCGCAGCAGTTCGGTCGCATTGACCTCCCAGGCCAGCAGGCCGGGGTCGCCCGCCTGGAGCGCCTGCAGGCTCTGCACGTTGCGTGAAAGCGCCGTGCGGATGTCGGAACCCGCGTCTGCTGCATCCCGCTCCAGCCGGGACTGCACCTGGCTGGCCTCGTAACGCCCGGCCAGCCACACCAGCGTGATCAGCATGGACGCCACCAGGACCACCAGCAGGGTCCAGAGCGACCACCGGCGCCAGGCGCTGCGCCAGCGCTGCCAGGGTGTACGGGTGCGTGGCGGCAGCGTCACAGGGCGCGGTGCTCCAGCGCTGGCAACTGCGTGCGCACCTGGCGCACGCGCCCGGCATCCAGGTCGCCCAGCACCACGCCCGGGCCTTGCGCCAGTGTGTTGACGATCTGGCCCCAGGGGTCCACCAGCATGCTGTGCCCCCAGGTCTGGCGGCCGTTTTCGTGCACTCCGCCCTGCGCGGGGGCCAGCACGTAGGCCAGGTTTTCCACCGCCCGCGCCCGCAGCAGCAGTTCCCAGTGGGCCTGTCCCGTGGTGTGGGTGAAGGCGCTGGGTACCAGCAGCAGGTCGGCCCCGGCATGGGCGTATAGGCGGTACAGCTCGGGAAAGCGCAGGTCGTAGCAAACGCTCAGGCCAACGCGCCAGGTGTGGCCCGTGCGTGCTGTCAGGTCAAAGTGCACCGGTGCAGCCCCCGCCTCGATCACCCGGCTCTCGTCAAAATGCTCACGCCCGTTGTCAAACCGAAAAAGGTGGATCTTGTCGTAGCGCGCAGCGCATTGGCCCGACGGGGCATACGCCAGCGTGGTGTTGCGCACGCGCGCCGGATCACCGGTCTGCATGGGCAGGGTGCCGCCCACCACCCACATCTGCAACTCCTGTGCAGCGCGGGCAAGAAACGCCTGCACCACCCCTTCGCCCGGGGTTTCGCGCAACGCCAGCTTGTCGATGTCGCGCAACCCCATGGCACAAAAATACTCGGGCAGCACGGCCAGTTCGGCCCCTGCGGCTGCGGCGTGCTCCAGCAGGCGGCGGGCCATGGCCAGGTTGTCGCTGCGCTGCGTGCCGGAGACCATCTGCAGTGCTGCGACTTTCATGAGGGCTCTCCTGCAGGCGCGGCAGGCGCCTTGGGTCCTTGTGCGGTACCCGGAGGCACGGCGGCGCTGCCAGACTCCCGGCCACGCCGGGCAATGCGCACGATGTTCGGGTCGGTCCAGGTGCCATCGATCCGGAATTCCTGGGTGGCCGCCTCGATCAGGGGGCCGCGCAGAAACACCTGGGCGAGAAAACTGCCCAGTCCAATGACCGGGTTGATGGCCGTGGCGACCAGCGAGGCGGTCATGGCATTGATTTCAGGCACCACCACCACATGCAGGTCCTGCGTTTCGTGGCCGATGTCGGCTTTGCCCTCCATGAGTACCGCCGCGTTGACGCCCTTCATCTGCAGGTTGTTGGTGATGGCGACGCCTTGCTCGATGCGTACGTCGCCCCGCACGAAATCGAACGCGAAACCCTCGCTGAACACGTCGCGAAAATCCAGCGTCAGGCGGCGCGGCAGGGCCTGCAGGCTCAGCACACCGAGCAGCTTGGCCAGCCCCGGATCTGCCTTGAGAAACTGGCCAGACTCCACGTTCAGGTTGATCTGCCCGGTCATGGAGCGGTAGTCCGGGCTCATGGGTGCACCGATCCAGGCCACCTGCCCCTGCATGCGGCCCTTGCCGTGGCGCACCACGTTTTCCATGCCGAAACGGGCGAGCAGATCGCCGGAGTCGCGGATGTCGAGCTGGAAATCCATCACTGTGCGGCGGCGCAGCGCGCGCTCGCCACCGGCCTGCACCGCCCAGTTGCCGCTGCCGGTGAAGCTGGCTTCGGGCGTCGAGATGTTGAACTTGTTCAGCCGCCACTCGCGCTGGGCCGCTTCCCCCCGGTTCTGCGCTTCGATCTCCACGCGGCCGAGTTTGCGGCCCCGCAGATCAAAATCGTCCACCACGATATCCAGCGCGGGTATCGTGCCGGGTTGCTCATCCAGCAGCGCCTCGAACTGCGTGGCGGCGCTCTGCGGCAGCTTCATGCGCGCCAGGCGGGCAAAGATGCGGCCCGCCGGGTTGTCCCGGGCGCCCGCAGGCCGGTATTCGACATAGCCATTGAGCTCATCGGCGTCGAGGTTGGCACGCCAGGTGGAGTTCTCCCGCGAGCCGCCCACCACCAGGTTGTGCAGCGTGCGCCCTTGCGCGGTGAGCGTCTGCGCACGCACGGCGAAGGTGGTGGGCAGATAGTCCGGTGCCGCGCTGCCGGCGCTGCCGGCTGCCGGGGTGGCGGCGTCGGTGGTGGTCGCCTGGGTCAGCACTTTGTCCCAGGCGTCCACATCCAACAGTGCTGAATGGATGTTGGCCGCCACACCGTCCGCCGGCATGGGCGCGGTTTCGCCCGCCGCCAGACCGATGCCGATGGCGCCACGCACCACGCGCGTCTGGTTGCCCTGGTGCTCGCGCAGGTAGCTGGCCGATCCCAGCGGGCCGAGGTCCAATGTGAGCTGGTCACGCACTGGCGGCATGGCCGTGCCTGTGGGAACCGCGCCCAGGGATTCCCGGGCGACCTGGGTCTCAAAGCGCACCGGCAGCGTGGCATCGGCGGTCTTGGCCAGCGGCGCGGGCAGCGCCAGCCCCAGTCCCTGCAAGCTGGTGGTGACCAGAATCTCGGGGATGCCCCTGCGAAATGCCAGCGCCAGCGTGTAGGGCGTGCTGCCGGTGGCGCTGCGGGCCAGTTGCGAAAGCATGCCCAGCTGCCGTGCCTGCTGCAGCCCCTCGGCGGTGGCGGTGCCTTGCGCCCGCAGCTGTATGGCGGACTCCGTCGGGGCGGCACTGGCAGGCAGCGCACGCATGCCGCCTTCCAGGCGCAGGTCGCCGCCCAGTGCGTGCGCCTGCACCCCGTTCACGGAAAAGCCGGTATCGGTAAATTGCACGGTGCCGCGTGCGCGCGACAGCGGCGGTGTTTCGGGGGTGATATGCACGTCATTGCCCGCGAGCACCACACTGCCTTGCACCTTCGATTGGTCGATGTCGGAGATCGGCAGGCTCAGCCGCAGCTGCAAACCGGCCTGACCCGTGCCGCTGGCCTGGTCGAGGGCGTGGCCCGTCATGCGCGCCAGCGGCGAGGTGCGCAGGATGGTCAGCAGTTCGGCCAGCGGCCCGCGGGCATCGGCGTTGACGGCGACCACGGTGTGGGACAGATCGGGAATCTGCGCTTCCACCTTGGCCAGCCGCACGCCCGGTGTGCCGGCAAAACCCCCGGTGGCGCCCCGCACCTGCATGGACGAACGCTCGAAAACCAGTTCGCCCGACAGTTGCGTCAGTGCGGGCCAGGGCAGTGCGTCGCGGGGTTGCAGCCGGGGTGGAACATAGGCATAGGTCACATCCTTGACGCGGGCTGCAATGCGGAAATCTCCCTGGCGGGGATCGTTGAAGGGAAGATGGTTCAGGTCGCCCTTGATGCGGAACTGCACGTTGCTGGCACTGCCGGCCTGGATGGCATCGCGCACATAGTGGCGTGATTCGGCCGGGATGGACAGGGGCAGATAGCGGTGCACGCGGGTGCCGTCGGCGCGCACCAGCGTTCCCGTAAGGTCCATCACGCCGGGAAAGCGCGAAAAGTGGGGGCCCTGGCTGGCATCGCTGGTATGCCAGCTGGCGCGCAACTCACCCTGCGCGTCCGCGTTGGCAAACCGGACATTGCTCGCCTGCACCGCCAGGCGCTGCCCCTCCACCTGCCAGCGCAGCTCTGCGCTCAACTGGTCCAGCGGCAGGACCGGCTCTTCAAACGCCCCGGGCAGGACCAGAGCGCCCGACGCGATGGCCAGGCTGGCCTTGCCGCCCGTGTGGGTCATGTCGATGTCCATGCTGGCGCCGCGCAGGCCGGGAATGGTGTTGCCCGCCTCGCGCTCGCCAGCCGCCAGGGCCAGTCCGGTGACCTTGCCGCGCACCTGGTATTGCTGCAAGGCCTCCAGCGGACCGCGCCAGGTGGCTTGCACTTCGTCGACCAGTCCCCGGGGAGCGTAGGTTTGCAGCGCCGTGTGGGCGGTGGCACCGATGGGCAGCCGGCTGCCAATCTGGGCCAGGGCGGCAAGGTCCAGGCGGTCTGCACGCAGCTCGCCCTGGGCGGGCGCCTTGCCTGCGGCCTCCGTGTATTGCAGGTGCAGGTTTCCGCCGGGCCACACCAGGCCATCATCGGTTTCGAACTGCAACCCCTGCGTATGGAGCTCCAAACCCCCTTCCAGCCGTCGGGCTCCCAGTCGGCCTGCGATGGATGGCAGCGCCAGCGCCTTGAGCTGCGGCCCCAGCGTGGCACGGACGTCGGTCAGCGCCAGGTCGGCCGTGCCACCCACGATCTGGCCGCGCTGTACGTCGGCCCATGCGCGAACGGCGCCCCGGCCTTGTGCCACCTCGACGCCCAGGTCGGCGTGGTGGCGCAGGCGGGACACATCCACGCGCGAAAAATCGGCAAAGAGCTGGCCGCTCCAGTGCTGCCAGTTGCCGTCGCGTACGCGCAGCAGCGGCGCGCGAAACCGCCCGGTCAGCGTGAACCGGTCGCCCCAGGCGGCCGGCGGCGTGGCGGCAATGCGCATGTGGTGCTGCCAGTTGCTGTTGCGCAGCAGCACATCGACATTTTCCAGCGCCAGCTCGGGCGCGCCGCGCTGCTCATCGGTCCAGCGCAGGGTGCCACCCCGGACGATGACTTCCCCCTGGGAAAACAGCCAGTCTGCCGCCTCGCTGCTCTCGCCCGGGGTCTCGGAGAAGCGCAGGCCCGCCACCACAATGCGGCCATCTGGCTGCCTGCGGATGTCGAGATCGGGCTGCTCAATGTAGAGCTGCTCGAAACCCCGGTTCAGCAGAGAGCGCGGAGACAGGGCCACCACCACGCGCGGCAGTTGCAGCGCGGCCCGCCCCTGGGCATCCAGCAGCGCCACATCCAGCAGCTCTATCGAAGGGAGCCAACCTTCCGAGCGCGCCGCGATCGACCCGATGCGCACCGGTACCCCTAGCGCCCGCGCGGCCTGCGCCTCAAGTTGCGGGCGAAACTCACCAATACGCGGCACAATCCAGCCATGCAGTGCACCCCACGCCACGGCCAGCAGCAGCCACAAGGCCAGCAGGCAGCCCAGCGACCATCGCGCGAACCCGGCGACGAATCGCAGCAGGCGTGTGGGGCGATTGGATGGATCGATCATTGGTGGGGTTGAATGTGGCAGGAATTATGACCCGCGACCGCAGGGTGGGTTCAGTGAAAACCGGTGTCCTTTGAACAGGTTCTTATGTATGCAGCGGCCCCCCGCGTGACCCACCATGTCAACTTCTTCCTCTGAGTTTTCTGACGGCAGCACGGCTGCCCCTGCCGACCTGGCCGAATACTCCCGCTTCTTCCAGCGCCTGCACCGGCGCTATGCACAAGACCTGGCCTTGCTACCGGCAGGAGCACCGCACAAAGGCACCATGGCGCAGGCCTTTGCTGCACTGCAGGCCAGGGGGTGCGACACCGCCACCGCCCTGCGTGTGCTGCGCCAACTGGTCATGGAGCGGTTGATCCGGCTCGATTGCGACGCCCAGGCGCCGCTGGCAGACATCACCCGCGCCGTCACCGAGCTGGCCGAATTCGCGCTGGATCAGTCCTGCCTCCAGGCCCGCCGCGAACTCGACAACCGCCATGGTGCACCACAGGGGCCCGACGGCCAGCCCGTGCCCCTGTGGGTGATCGGCATGGGCAAGCTCGGCGCGCGGGAGCTCAATGTATCCAGCGACATCGACCTGATCTATGTGTACGCGCAGGACGGCGAAACGGCCGGCAACGCCGAGGGGCGTGGCCGCATCTCCAACCATGAATATTTCGCCCATGCGGTGAAGATCATCTACAGCCTGGTGGGCGATACCACCGAGCACGGTTTCGTCTTCCGGGTGGACCTTGCCCTGCGTCCCCATGGCAACTCCGGCCCCGCCGCCGTGTCGCTGGCGGCACTGGAGGACTACCTGCAGGTGCAGGGACGCGAGTGGGAGCGTTTTGCCTGGCTCAAGAGCCGGGTGGTGGCGCCATACAGCTGCATCGGCAGTGCCGAAGTGCTGGCGCTGCGCAGCGTGGTGCTGCCGTTCGTGTTCCGCCGTTACCTGGACTACAGCGTGTTTGACGCGCTGCGCACCTTGCACCGGCAGATCCGCGAACATGCTTCCCGGCGCAGCGCCGGGCACCCCGAGCGCGCCAACGATGTGAAACTGTCCCGCGGCGGCATCCGCGAAATCGAATTCACCGTGCAGCTGCTGCAGGTGGTGCGCGGCGGGCAGTTTCCCGAATTGCGCCGTCGGCCCACGCTGGATGCGCTGCAACGCCTCGCCCAGGCCGGGCTCATGCCCCAGGGAACGGCCGATGCGCTGGCGCGGGCCTATGTGTTCCTGCGCCGCGTGGAGCACCGCATCCAGTACCTGGATGACCAGCAGACCCATGTCCTGCCCACGCGCGACGACGACCTGGCCTGGATTGCCCGCACCATGGGCCACGGCGATTGCTGCGGCTTTCTGCATGAACTCGACGCCCACCGTGAACTGGTGGCACAGGAGTTCGACACCCTGCTGGGCGGCAATGGCAAGAAGGAGTGCAATGGCGGCGGATGTGGCGGGCCGCGTGCGGTTGCCGCCCCACCGCCTGAACTGGAAGGGCTGCTTGAGCAGCTGCCCGCCGGTTTTCGGGAACGCGTGGCCGAATGGCGCACCCATCCCCGCGTGACTGCGCTGCGCGACGAAGCGCGCGCCCGGCTGTTCCGGCTGGTCCAGCGCACGGCCCAGTGGCTGGGCGAAGGGCGCGTCACCGGGGAAGCCGCCGTGCGGCTCGTCAACTGGCTGGAGCCCCTGCTGCGCCGCGAAAGCTATCTGGCCCTGCTGCTGGAGCGCCCCTCGGTGCATGAGCAGTTGCTGCACCTGCTGGGCGCTGCCCGATGGCCCGCACGCTACCTGGTGCAGCACCCCGGCGTCATCGATGAGCTGGTGGGCGACACGCTGCTGGCCGAACGTTTTGTCGTGGCCGATTTTGAGCGCGAGCTCGCCCTGCGGCTGGCATCGCTGCAGTCCACCGGTGAGGACGACGACGAAACCCTGCTGAATCTGCTGCGCCGCGCGCAGCACGCGGAAACCTTCCGGACGCTGGCCCGCGATGTGGAGCACCGGATCACGGTCGAGCAGGTGGCCGATGACCTCAGCGCCCTGGCCGACAGCGTGCTGCGCATTTCCGCGCAGTGGTGCTGGAGCCGCCTCAAGAACCGGCACCGCGAAACCCCGCAATTCGCGATCATTGGCTACGGCAAGCTCGGGGGCAAGGAGCTGGGCTACGGGAGCGATCTCGACATCGTTTTCGTATTCGATGACGACGACGAACGTGCCCCCGAGATCTATGCGGCCTTTGTGCGCAAGCTCATCAACTGGCTTACCGTGAAGACCGGCGAGGGCGATCTGTACGAAATCGACACGGCACTGCGCCCCAATGGCAACTCCGGCCTGTTGGTCACCAGTTTCAATGCCTACGCGGCCTACCAGCAGCAACGCGGCAGCAACACGGCATGGACCTGGGAACACCAGGCGATGACGCGGGCGCGCTTTGTGCTGGGCAGTGCGGCCTTGCAGGCCCGGTTTGATGCCGTGCGCGAAGCCGTGGTCACCTCCCCGCGTGACCCGGTTGCGTTGAAGGCAGAGATCGTGACCATGCGCGAGCGTGTGCGTTCGGCCCATCGCACGCGCGACGGGCAGTTCGATGTGAAGCACAGCCCGGGCGGCATGGTGGACGCCGAGTTTGCGGTGCAGTACCTGGTGCTGGCACATTCCGCCAGGCACCCTGAACTGGTGGGCAACGTGGGCAACATCGCGTTGCTGCAGCGCGCCGAGCAGGTGGGGCTGCTGCCCGCCGGGGTGGGGCACGCCGCCGCCGACGCTTACCGCGAACTGCGGCGTGTCCAGCACCGCGCGCGGCTGGACGAGGTGCCCACCGAGGTCACGCCCCCAGCGCTGCAGGCTGAACAGAGCGCGGTGCTGGCGCTCTGGCATGCGGTTTTTGGCGAGGCTCCGATTCTTCCGGCCGTGTGAAAGGCCAGCGCCTCATCGTTGGGGAAACCCCGGTGCACTGGCGCATCCATTGCGCAGAGCGTCCACGAGCCGCCTCGCCGGTGACGGCATCCAGTCCGGGGTGGGGCAGAAAACCGGCTTCCCCCGCAGATGGGACCTTGGAGCGGCGTGCGGCGTTGCGCGTTCATAGTCCTTGCCAACGGGATGATTGTTAGATAATGTAACGAGAACCATGCGCCTTGTTGCCCTGAACATCGAGTCCATCCCGTTGGGTCAGCCCCTGCCTTTTGAGCTGCGTGGCGCGGATGGCGCTTTGCTGGCGCAAAAAGGCGATGCCATTCGCACCCGCGCCGAACTCGATGCGCTGGTGGCGCGCGGCCTGAGGCTCTGCGTGGACACGGACGAATCGGACGACAGCCACCGTGCGTACCTCGCCCCGCTGCAAAAAATGCGGCTGTCCGAAACCTCCCTGGGGCAGATTGCCGCGCTGAAGATCCAGGCAGGTGCGCAGTCCGGCGGCGAACGCGGCGGCAAATATGTGCCCGATTGGCCGGAATGGCAGTTGCGCGCCACCCAGCTGCTGCGCGCGCCGCTGGCGGGTGATTTCGATGGGCGCTTTCAGTCCTTGCACAGTGAACTGGCCCGTCACTGCGAGCAAACGCCCGATGCCACGCTGTTGGCGCTGATCTATCTTTCGGCGCAGGAAACCCGCATGTACAGCGCCACCCACGCCATGCTGGTGTGCTGCGTGTGCATGGTGGTGGCGCGCGAAATGCTGCACTGGCCCGACGAGCGGGTGCGACAGCTGGGCAGCGCTGCGCTCACCATGAATATCGCCATGACTGAGCTGCAGGATCAGCTGGCCCAGCAGTCCCAGCCGCTCACCTCGCAGCAGATCGAGGCGGTGCAAGACCACTCCAGCCGCTCCGAGCAGTTGCTGCGCAGGCTGGGTGTTGCAGACCCTGCGTGGCTGGAAGCGGTGCTCTGCCATCACCAGCGCACGCCAGGCCCGCTGGCCAAAAGATCCGAGGCCCGGCAGATGGCGCGCCTGCTGCAGCGCGCCGACATCTTTGGCGCCCGGCTGGCCCCCCGCGTGGCGCGCTCTCCCATGCCGGTCACTGCCGCCCTGCAGGCCAGTTACTACGACGAAGCGCACCAGGTGGACGAGGCCGGCGCGGCGCTGGTAAAGACACTGGGCGTGTACCCGCCCGGGGCTTTTGTCCGGCTGGCCAACCAGGAAGTGGCGGTGGTGCTGCGGCGCGGCGCAACGGCCACGACGCCCCGTGTGGCCGTGGTGATGGACCGCGAAGGCATGCCCACGGGCGAGATGATTCCGCGTGATACCTCCCACGCCGCCTGGAAGATTGCCGGCGTGGTGGCCTGCCGGGACGTCAGGGCGCAATGGCCCCTGGCCCGTTTGCTGGCCCTGGTGTAGTGCAAGCCGCGCAGGTTGCGCGGTGGGCCCGAAGGCCGCCTCTTTTCCCTTGCCTCGCTGAAACTGCCCTGGACGCAAGGTCCCTGCCATCGGCGGCGGCGTTCCACGGCGCTCAGCCTGCAAGGCCGATCTCCGGCCATTGCGCCGCCCTTGGGGTGGCCTTGCGCTTTCACCGTGGTGAAAGGTGTCCCATACCCTGCGCCAGAACCGGTGGTGTCGGCCAATGCACGCAGTGGTATCTGTGAAAAATACTATTTGGTATAAATAAATACCAAGTGGTGTAAAATATGATGAGATGGTCAAATTCCAGGAGAGTCTCCATGAAATGCACCGAAAAACCCTTGTCTCGCTGCACGAGAATCCTTTGCACAGTGGGCCTGGCCGGGGCAGCGATGCTGTCGGGCGCGGTGGCGCACTCTGGCGAGGCGCAGGCCTGCCCGCCAACCCTGCAGCACACCTTTGACCGGCTGCAGGATGAAAAGCCGCAGTCGCTGTGCCAGTACAGCGGCAAGGTGGTGCTGATCGTCAACACCGCCAGCTATTGCGGGTTCACGGGGCAATACAAGGGGCTCGAAGAACTCTATGCCCGCTACAAGGACCAGGGGCTGGTGGTGCTCGGTTTCCCGTCCAACGATTTCTCCCAGGAAAGCGGCAGCAACCAGCAGATTGCCGAATTCTGCGAAAACACCTTCGGTGTGAAGTTTCCGATGTTCGCCAAGAGCAGCGTCAAGGGCCCGGAGGCATCGCCCTTGTTTCGCCAGCTGGCGCAGCTCTCGGGCGGTGCACCCCGCTGGAACTTTCACAAATACCTGCTCGGGCGCAACGGGCAGCTGGTGGACAGCTACTCCAGCCTGACGGCACCCGGCAGCAAGGGTCTGGTGCGCGCCATCGAACAGCAACTGGCCACGCCCGAACTCCGGTGATTTCCATGACTTCGTTACGCACGGCTGTTTTTTTTTACGCCACGGGCTGGAACTTTGGCGGTATAACTCCACTCAGTAGATTGCAAGAGCGCATTGGGCGCCTTACCAGTTTGACGTTGCGAAGCCTTTCGGGCCCCCGGGTTCCGACTGACCTCCTGGAGCGCTTCTCCTCCCTCCCTCTCTTATTCGTTTCGGGACGCTTCGCAACTTTTTTATTCCAGGCGCCGGCCAGAGGGGGCCGGCCATGAAAGTCGCCATCATCGGCTCCGGCATCTCCGGACTGTCCGTAGCGCACGAATTGCGCGGCCAGGCGGCCATCACCCTGTATGAGGCGGGTGACTACTTTGGTGGCCACACCCACACGGTGGACGTCATGCTGCCCGATGCGTCGGGTCGATCCGTCACGCATGGCGTGGACACCGGTTTTCTGGTTTTCAACGAGCGCACCTACCCCCATCTCATCCGTCTGCTGACCGAGCTGGGTGTCGAGACGGCAAAGTCCGACATGTCGTTTTCTGTGCAGGTGCCGGGCGCCCTGCGCCGTGGGCGCACGCTGGAGTGGAGCGGCACCAGCCTGAGCACCGTGTTTGCCCAGCGTTCCAACCTGGTCAACCCGCGCTTTCTGGGCATGCTGCGCGACCTGCTGCGCTTCAACCAACTGTGCACGCGCATTGCCGAGCAGCAGGCCGAGGCAGCGCTGATGCAGCCGCTGGGTGATTTCCTCCAGGAGCACCGCTTTGGTGAGGCGTTTCGCGACTGGTACTTCCTGCCCATGCTGGGTTGCATCTGGAGCTGCCCTACCGACCAGATGCTGAAGTTCCCCGTGGCCACCATGATCCGGTTCTGCCACAACCATGGCCTGATCCAGGTGAGCCACCGCCCGCAATGGTGGACGGTGTCCGGTGGCGCGCGCCACTACGTTGACAAGATCGTGGCAGGCATTGCCGACAAGCGCCTGAACACCCCCGTGCGCCGCATCGAGCGCGACGCGGCCGGTGTGCGCGTGGTGACGGCAGGCCACACAGAACACTTTGACAAGTTGGTGCTGGCCACGCACTCCGACCAGTCGCTCGCGCTGCTGGCCCAGCCCACCCTGCAAGAGCGTGCGGTGCTCGGTGCCATCCGCTACCAGGCCAACCGCGCCGTGCTGCACACCGACACCTCGGTGCTGCCCGCGCGCCGTGCCGCCTGGGCTGCGTGGAACTACGAGCGTGCCCGGCAGCGCAGCCGCGAGTCGGCCCGCGTGTGCCTGCACTACCTCATCAACCAGCTGCAGCCCGTGCCGTTTGCCCAGCCCGTGGTGGTGTCGCTGAACCCGGTGCGCGACATTGCGCCCGAACACGTGATCGGTAGCTACGAGTACGCCCACCCGGTGTTCGACCTGGCCGCCATCCGCGCGCAGCAGCAGGTGGGCCAACTGCAGGGGCAGCAGCACACCTGGTTCTGCGGCGCCTGGACGGGCTATGGCTTCCACGAGGATGGCCTCAAGTCCGGCCTGGCCGTGGCCGAGCAATTGCGGACGGCCCTGCCCACACCTCTGGCGGAGGCCGCGTGAGCCACGCCCCGGCCCCACC
Organism: Acidovorax sp. GW823-FHT02H02; assembly: GCF_058797075.1. NCBI lineage: Bacteria > Pseudomonadati > Pseudomonadota > Betaproteobacteria > Burkholderiales > Comamonadaceae > Acidovorax > Acidovorax sp. GW823-FHT02H02. Next base: position 113,210 of record NZ_JBXAJH010000015.1, read on the forward strand.
CGCAGCGCCCCTGATCGGCTTCGGCCAGGTGCGCCACACACGGCTGCGGCCGACGTGGCATGCGTTTGCCTACCCCACGTTTTTCCTGATGCTGCCCATGCGCAGCCTGACCAAAGTGCGGGGCGCACTGGCCGTGAACCGGGCGGGCGCCATCAGCTTTCATGACGTGGACCATGGCGACGGCCGCGGCGCCGCGCAGGGCGGTGCGCTCGCCTGGCTGGACGAGCTGCTGCGCACCGAAGGCATCACCGACGCTACGGGCGAGGCCTGGCTGCACTGCTACCCGCGCGTGCTGGGCTACACCTTCAAGCCCGTGAGCTTCTGGTACTGCCACCGTGCGGACGGCCGCCTGCGCGCCATCGTGGTCGAGGTGAATAACACCTTTGGCGAGCGCCACTGCTACCTGCTGGATGCGCCGCAATATGGCGTGGAGCAGCAGGCGCGCAAGGTGTTCCACGTGTCGCCGTTCTGCGAGGTGAGCGGCAGCTACCGCTTTCGCTTCATGCGCACCGAGGCCAGCGCACAGGACGCGGGCCGAACCGTGGTGCGCATCGACCACGACGACGACACCGGCCCGCTGATCCAGACCAGCGTGAGCGGCACCTTGCACGCCATCACCGCACAGACATTGCGCCGCGCGCTCTGGGGCTACCCCGCCATGACGCTGGCCATCATTGTCCGCATCCACTGGCACGCGCTGCGGCTGTGGCTCAAGCGCGTGCGCTTCCATCGCAAGCCCGAGGCGCCTGCCGCCGCCGTGACCCGTTGACCTCCCTGCACAACGAGACTGCCGCCATGAACTCCACCACCGCGCCCCGCACCGCCCCACGATCCGCACAGACGCTGCCTGCCGGCACGCCCGCTGCCGCGCGCACGGCGCTCAGGCTCCTGCAGCGGCTGCAGCATGGCCACCTCACGGTCCAGCTGCCAGACGGCACGCTGCAGCACTTCGGGCATGGCAACGGTCCGTCGGCCGCCATCACGTTCAAGAACTGGAAGGTGTGCAGCGCCGCGCTCAAGTCGGGCGACATCGGCTTTGCCGAGAGCTACATCGCGGGCGACTGGACCACGCCGCACCTCACCGACCTGCTCAAGCTCCTCATCGCCAACCGCCAGCAGGTCGAAGGCGTGATCTACGGCACCTGGGCGGGCCGCCTGCTGTACCGCATCAAGCACCTGCTCCACCGCAACACGCGCGCCAACAGCCAGAAGAACATCCACGCCCATTACGACCTGGGCAATGCGTTCTACGAACTGTGGCTGGACGACACGATGAACTATTCGTCCGCCTGGTTCGAGGGTGACGCGGGCGGCGACCTGCGCACCGCCCAGCACGCCAAGGTGCGCCGCGCGCTGCGCATGGCGGGCGTGCAGGCGGGTGACCGTGTGCTGGAAATCGGCTGCGGCTGGGGCGCGCTGGCCGAGATGGCGACCACCGAATTCGGCGCGTCCCTCACCGGCGTGACGCTGTCCACCGAACAACTCGCGTTTGCGCAGCAGCGCATGGCGCAGCATGATGTCGCAGACAAGGCCGACCTGCGCCTGCAGGACTACCGCGACATCCAGGACGGCCCGTACGACGCCATCTGCTCCATCGAGATGGTCGAGGCCGTGGGCCGCGAATACTGGCCCACCTATTTCGAGTCGGTAAACCGCCTGCTCAAGCCCGGCGGCAAGGCCTGCATCCAGAGCATCGTCATCGACGACAGCCTGTTTGCACGCTACATCAGCTCCACCGATTTCATCCAGCAGTACATCTTCCCCGGCGGCTGCCTGCCCTGCCCACGCGAGTTCCGCCGCGAGGCCGAGGCCGCGGGCCTGCGCGTGGCGGACGAGTTTACCTTTGGCCAGGACTACGCCGAAACCCTCAAGCGCTGGCGCGAGCGCTTTCTGGCGCAGCGCGCACAGATCCTGCAGCTGGGGTTCGATGAGCGCTTCCTGCACATCTGGGAGTTCTACCTGGCGTACTGCGAGGCGGCGTTTGCGATGGGCAACATCGACCTGGTGCAGTACACGCTGGCCAAGGACTGAGGGACGCCATGAAAAATATAGCTGCCACCGCAATATTCACTGGCGCATTGATGGGTTTGGGCCCTCACACCGCGCTGGCGCAGGTGGCAGAGGCCAGCGCAGCCGCTGCAGCCCCGTTGTCGGGTGCCCGGCTGGTGGGGCAGGGGGTGCTGCGCTTTCTGGGGTTTGAGATCTACCGGGCGCGGCTGTGGGTGCAGCCCGGCTTTGATGCCGACCACTACGCTGCCCACCCCCTGGCGCTGGAGCTGACCTACCACCGCGATTTTTCGGCCGAGGCCATCGCCAAGCGCTCCATCGAAGAGATGCGCCGCGTGGGCCGCTTCACGCCCCAGCAGGCCACGCGCTGGCAGCAGGCACTGGCCGCCGCCTTGCCGGATGTGAAGGCCGGCGACCGGCTGCTGGGCCTGTACCAGCCCGGCGCAGGCGCCGTGTTCAAGATGGGCGGGCGTGTGGTGGGCGAAGTGGCTGACGCCGAGTTTTCGCGCCTGTTCTTCGGCATCTGGCTGTCGCCCCAGACCTCCGAGCCCGGACTGCGGCAGGAGCTGATCGCGGCCACCCGCACCCCAAGCCAAGGCCCGCAATGACCACCGCCACGCCCATTCGCGCCGGCCAGGGCCTGGCCTATGGGCTGCTGGGCCTGCCGCTGGCATTCGTGGCGCTGCCGCTGTATGTGCTGCTGCCCAACCACTACGCGCGCGAGTTCGGCATGCCGCTGGCCACGCTGGGCGCGGTGCTGCTGGCGGCGCGCTTGTTCGATGCGGTGTCGGACCCGCTGCTGGGCCGCCTGTCCGACCACCTGTTCGGCCGCTCGGTGCGCGCCGTGCTGGCGGTGGGCGCGGTGTCGGCCATGGTGCTGGCGCTGGGGCTGATCAGCCTGTTCTTTCCGCAGGTAGCCGGGGCCGATGCGCTGATGGCCTGGGTGCTGGTGGCGCTGCTCATCACCTACACCGCCTACAGCCAGCTGGGCATCGCGCACCAGTCCTGGGGCGCACGCCTGGGTGGCGACGAGCTGCAGCGCGGCCGCATCGTGGCCTGGCGTGAAGGTGCCGCGCTGGTGGGCGTGGTGCTGGCCTCGGTGCTGCCCGCGCTGCTGGGGCTGCCGGTCATGCTGAGTGTGTTTGCCATCAGCCTGTTGCTGGGCTGGTGGGCCTGGACGCGGGCGCCGCGCCCGGTGATGGCGATGGATGTCGGCGTCTATCGCCCGCCGCAGCGCGCCAGCCTGTGGCGGCCCTGGGGGCGCCCTGCGTTCCGCCGCCTGCTGGCCGTGTTCATGCTCAACGGCATAGCCAGCGCCATCCCGGCCACGCTGGTGCTGTTCTTCATCCAGGACCGCCTGCAGGCCCCGCCCGCGCAGGAGCCGATGTTCCTGGCCGCTTATTTCGTCTGCGCAGCGCTGTCGATCCCGCTGTGGCTGCGCGCCGTGGCGCGCTGGGGCCTGGCGCGCACCTGGCTGGCGGGCATGCTGCTGGCGATTGCCGTGTTTGGGTGGACTGCGTTCCTGGGCGCAGGCGATGTGCTGCCGTTCCTGGCGGTCTGTGCGCTCTCGGGTGTGGCCCTGGGCACCGACCTGGCCCTGCCCAGCGCCCTGCTGGCCGGTGTGATCGCGGCCGAGGGCGACAGCGGCCAGCACGAGGGTGCGTACTTTGGCTGGTGGAACTTTGCCACCAAGCTCAACCTGGCGCTGGCCGCCGGCCTGGCGCTGCCGCTGCTGGGCTGGTGGGGCTACACCCCGGGCACACGCAGCGACGAGGGATTGCAGACTCTGGGCATGGCCTACGCCGTGCTGCCCAGTGTGCTCAAGCTGTTGGCTGCGGGTGCGCTGCTTGCCCTGGTCCTGCGGCCATCCCGAACCTGATCCGACTCCAGGTGAATTCCATGATGCAACGACGCCTCCTCCTCTCCGCCGCAGTGGCTGCGCCCGTGGTGCTGTCCGGCTGCGCCAGCCAGCGCATTGACGGCTACGCCAGCGAAAAACCGGTGCTCGACCTGGCCCGGTATTTCAACGGCAAGATCGACGCCCACGGCATCTTCCAGGACCGCAGCGGCCAGATCGTGAAGCGCTTCGCCGTGGTCATGGACTGCGCCTGGGCGGGCAACGAGGGCGTGCTCGACGAAGCCTTCACCTATTCCGACGGCACCACGCAGCGCCGCATCTGGCGCCTGACCCAGCACGCCGACGGCCGCTATACCGGCACCGCCGACGATGTGGTGGGCACGGCCCACGGCCAGACGCGCGGCAACGCCTTCCGCTGGAACTACACCCTGGCCCTGCCCGTGGATGGCAAGGTCTACCACGTCGATCTGGACGACTGGATGTACCTCATCGACGACCGCGTGATGCTCAACCGCGCGACCATGCGCAAGTTCGGTGTGCGCCTGGGCGAGATCACCCTGTCCTTTACCAAGCGCGCACCATGAAGCTCAACCCACCCTTGCGCGACTGGCAGGGCCGCCGGGCCTGGCTCATCGGGGCCAGCAGTGGCATTGGCCGGGCCACGGCGGCGGCGCTGCATGCGCGCGGCGCGCAGGTCATCGTCTCGGCCCGGAGCAGCGATGCGCTGAACGCCTTTGCCCGGCAGCACCCCGGCAGCACGGCGCTGGCCTTTGACACGGCCGAGCCGGCCCAGGTGCAGGCCGCCGCCGCGCAGGTGCTGGCGGGCGGTGCGCCCGACCTGGTGTGCTACTGCGCGGGCTACTACCGTGACATGCGCGCCACCGACTTCGACCTGGCCGTGATGCTGCGCCACGAGCAGATCAACTACAACGGCGCACTGCATGTGCTGGCCGCCGTGCTGCCCGCCATGCTCACCGCAGCCCAGGCCGGGCACCCGGGGCATGTGAGCCTCATCAGCAGCGTGGCGGGGTTCCGGGGCCTGCCCAAGAGCCTGGCCTACGGGCCCACCAAGGCTGCGCTCATCCACCTTGCCGAGGCGCTGTACCTGGACCTGCATGACCTGGGCATGGGCGTGAGCGTGATCAATCCCGGCTTCGTGGCCACGCAGCTCACGGTGCGCAACGACTTCACCATGCCCGCGCTGATCTCGCCCGAGGCGGCGGCGGCGGCCATCTTGCGGGGCTGGGAGCGTGGGCATTTCGACATCCACTTTCCCAAGCGCTTCACGCGGGTGATGAAACTGCTGCGCGTGCTGCCGTACCGGTGGTACTTTCCGGCAGTCCGCAAGTTCACAGGCCTTTGAATTTTCATGCAGCCACCAGAAATCACCGCGTCCACCGAGCAGGCCGTCACCCGCGTGGCGGCGTTTTTCGAGCAGCTTTCACTGGCCGATATCGCCGCCATCGGCCAGCTCTACGCCCCCGATGCGCGCTTCAAGGACCCGTTCAACGAGGTGCAGGGCGTGCCCGCTATTCAAGCCATCTTTGCCCATATGTTCGAGGCGCTGGAGCAGCCCCGTTTCGTGGTCACGGGCCGCGTGGTGCAGGGGCAGCAGTGTTTTCTGACCTGGGATTTCTTGTTCGCATTCAAGAACTTCCACCGGGGTGTGCCCCAGACCGTACGCGGCGCCTCGCACCTGGTGCTGAACGATCAGGGCCTGGTGGCGCTGCACCGCGACTACTGGGATGCCGCCGAAGAGCTGTATGCAAAGTTGCCCGTTGTCGGAGGGCTGATGCGCTGGCTGCAGCGGCGCGCGGCCCAATAGCGGTCCCTGTCTGTCTCAGAAACAAAGATGCCGGCAAGAGCCGGCATCTTTTTTGGGACACCAAGCTCCGTGAACGGTCAGAACGGCCGGGTGTCCGCAAAGCTCGGGCGCAGCATCAGCTTGTCGAGCAGCTTGCCCAGGTTGGGGTACTCGCTGCGCCAGTCGATCTGGGGGAAGCGGAACTCCAGCCAGCCCAGGGCGCAGCCCACAGCGATGTCCGACAGGCTCAGGTGGATGCCGCTGCAAAACGGCTTGTCGCCCAGGCCCTGGCTCATGGACTTGAGGCAGTCGTTCACCTTGTGCAGCTGGCGGTCGATCCAGGCCTGGCTGCGTTCACCGTCCTGGCGGCCCGCCCAGGTGGCCTCCAGCCGCGCGAGGATGGCCGCGTCCACCAGGCCGTCGGCCAGTGCCTCCCAGGTCTTGACCTCGGCGCGTTCGCGTCCCTGCGCGGGGATGAGCTTGCCCACGGGCGAGAGCGTGTCGAGGTATTCCACGATCACGCGCGAGTCGAACACCGCCTCGCCGCCCTCCATCACCAGGCAGGGCACCTTGCCCAGCGGGTTGGATTTGGCAATGGCGGTGTCATCGGCCCAGACGTTTTCCTGCACGAACTGGTAGTCGAGCTTTTTTTCTGCCATCACGATGCGCACCTTGCGGACGTAAGGACTGGCGTTGGCTCCGATCAGTTTCATGTTTCTTCCGTTGCGCGGGGTTGTCTGTTCCATACGCTGGCGATTCTATCGGCAGCGGCCCGCGGGGCGCTGACCGGGTGCGCACGCCTACAATCTCGCGCCATGAGCCTGTCCACCATTACCGCCCTGTCGCCGCTTGACGGCCGTTATGCCAGCAAACTTGCCGCCCTGCGGCCCATCATGAGTGAACACGGCTACATGCAACGCCGTGTTCAGGTGGAAGTGGCCTGGTTCATCGCGCTGTCCGATGCCGGATTTGCCGAGTTCAAGCCGCTGACCACCGGTGCCCGCGCCTACCTGCTGGGCCTGGTCAAGAATTTCTCCGAGGCCGATTCGGCCGCCATCAAGGAGATCGAGAAAACTACCAACCACGACGTGAAGGCCGTCGAATACTGGATCAAATCGAAATTCGAAGCCCGTCCCGAGCTGGAAAAGGCCTCGGAATTCGTGCATTTCGCCTGCACCAGCGAAGACATCAACAACACCAGCCACGCGCTGCAGCTGCGCGCGGGCCGCGACCAGGTGGTGCTGCCGGGCCTGGACCGCATCATCCTCAAGCTGCGCGAGATGGCCCACGCCTTTGCCGACGTGCCCATGCTCAGCCGCACCCATGGCCAGACAGCCAGCCCCACTACGGTGGGCAAGGAAATGGCCAACGTGCTCATGCGCCTGCAGGCCGCCAGCGAGCGCATTGCGGCCATCAAGATCCTGGGCAAGATGAACGGCGCCGTGGGCAACTACAACGCCCACCTCTCGGCCTGGCCCGATTTCGACTGGGAAGCCTTCAGCAAGAACGTCATCGAGACGCCCGAGCCGCTGGGCCTGGGCCTTACCTTCCAGCCCTATTCCATCCAGATCGAGCCGCACGACTACATGGCCGAGCTGTTCGACGCCGTGGCGCGCGCCAACACCATTTTGGTGGACCTCTCGCGCGACATCTGGGGCTATGTGAGCCTGGGCTACTTCAAGCAGCGCCTGAAGGCCGGCGAGATTGGCTCGTCCACCATGCCGCACAAGGTCAACCCCATCGACTTCGAGAACGCCGAAGGCAACCTGGGCCTGGCGAATGCGCTCCTTCGGCATCTGTCCGAAAAGCTGCCCATCAGCCGCTGGCAGCGCGACCTGACCGACAGCACCGTGCTGCGCAACATGGGCGTGGCCCTGGGCTATGCCGCGCTGGCCTATGCCTCGCTGCTCACGGGCCTGAACAAGCTGGAGCTGAACGAAGAAGCCCTGGCCGAAGACCTGGACGCCGCCTGGGAAGTGCTGGCCGAGCCCATCCAGACCGTGATGCGCCGCTATGGCGTGCAGGGCGCCTACGAAAAGCTCAAGGAAGTGACCCGCGGCAAGACCGTGACGGCCGAGGCGCTGCACGCGCTGATCAACGGGCTGGAGATTCCGCAGGCCGACAAGGCCCGCCTGCTGGCCATGACGCCCGGCAGCTACACCGGCAAGGCCGCCGAACTGGCGCGGCGCGTCTGACCACTGGTTTTTAGCCGTTTTGGCCTCTGGCGTTTGTGTATCAAGCGCCAGCAGCTATCTATTTCATAGTGAGGCTGCATGGCCATCAAATCCACCATCTTCAAGGCGAATCTTGCGATCGCCGACATCGACCACGGCTACTACGCCGACCATGCCCTCACGCTGGCCCGCCACCCCAGCGAAACCGACGAGCGCATGATGGTGCGGCTGGCGGCGCTGGCCATTGCGGCGCACCAGCTCAATGACCTGTGCAACGGCGACGCCACCCTGGCCTTTGGCGCGGGCCTGTCCGATCCGGACGACCCCGATGCCTCGCTGACCGACTTCACCGGCCGCAAGCGCGTGTGGATCGAGGTGGGCCAGCCCGAGGACAAGCCGCTCACCAAGGCCTGCAGCAAGGCCGATTCGGTGATCGTGTACTGCTTCCACCATGCCGCCGAGATCTGGTGGAAGGGCATCGAGTCCAAGCTCTCGCGGCTCGAAAAGCTGCAGGTGTGGCGCATTCCCACCGAGGCCTCGCAGGCGCTGGCGCAACTGGCCGAGCGCAGCATGCAGCTGCAGGCCACGGTGCAGGAGGGGGCCATCACCCTCAGCAGCACGCAGGGCAGCGTGCATGTGGAGCCGGTGCGCTGGAAATAGCCATTGGGTTGATCCACGGCCCCGCAGCCTGTGAAACTGGCGCGGCCCACATCAGCGGGAAGCGGCAAAGCCGCTCAGGGGGGCTCCCTATCCCCGCGGCATCAGCGCGCCGCACTGCCAGCACTGCTCGAAACCACCTTCCACCGTCTCGCCACAGCGGCAGCGCCAGTGGCGCTGGGGCAAGTCCTGCAGCTCCTGCAGCAAGGCCCGGGCGCGGGTGGCGTGTTCGTCGCAGTCGAGCCAGATCTCGGGCAGGCACTGGTCGGGTGGCAGGTGCCCGGCTGCGGCCCCCAGGTATTGCCGCTGCACCGATGCCGTCATGCCCGCCTCGCACAGCAGGTCGGCCCACAGCGTGGCAATGGCGATGTTCGGGGCCTGGGTGAGACGCAGCATGGCGCCACCATAGCGCTTTGCGGCCGGGGCGTACAGGGGCGCGGTCAGGGCGGCGCGGTACCGCCGGCCCCCTCGGCCGCGCGTTCGGCGTAGCGGTTGAAGCGCCACGCGGTGTGCTCCAGCGTGATGCGGCGCCACACGGCGCGTTTTTCGGCGGGGCCCATGGCCGGCCAGAACTGCACTTCGTCAAAGCTGCGCCCGCAGCCCTTGCACCAGTCGTCGCCCTGGCTGGTGGAGCAGATGGCAATGCACGGCGTGTCGGGCGTGGTGTCGTACCAGGCCAGCCAGGCGGCCCTCGCTGCGGCCGGCAGGCTCTGCTCGTCGGCTTCGCTCTCGTGGCGGAACACCATGCGCGCATACACCTCGCCGAGCGCGCTGATCTCGGGCGCCAGCGCCGCGCCAGCGCTGGCGGGGGCGCGCTCGCGCCAGTGGTTGATGGCGGCTTCGATGTCGGTGATGTGGATGGCGGCCATGGTGGCGGTTGTTGCAGCAGGGACGGGAGGGCAACAGGGCGTGGATCATAGCCGCGCGGTGGCTGCTCCGGCGGTGAGCTCCTGTTTTGATAGCTTTAAATCCTTGTCTGCAATGAGCTACAGGCCTTTTTCTCTTGAATGAATGCCCTTGGCGCTGCAGCGGAATCTTGCATGCCCGGTGCGGGCTGTGTTCCAATCGCCGCTTCGAAGGGGAGTAGCTCCCGACATGTGCTTCGGCCGTGCCACCTGTTGGCCACCGGACGCATGGCATCGGAACCGTCGTCAATACGAAGCATCGCTTCCGGCGGTCCGGGTTCAGCGCACGCCAGAGTGCTGAACCGAGCAAGACCTTTGATGGGCCCGCTGTGGGCTGATCAAGGCCGTCCCTTCGCAACATCTGCCCTGCGCAGCATGCCCTGATCCGCCCATTGCAGGCCCTCTATCCCCGGGAACGGCTCGGCGCTACAGTGGCTGCCAGGTCGTCCTTTCGCCCATTGATATTGAGGAATTTATGGACTTTCTGGCATCGCCCGAATTCTGGCTCGCACTCGGCCAGATCATCATCATCGACATCCTGCTGGGTGGCGACAACGCAGTGGTCATTGCGCTGGCCTGCCGCAAACTGCCACCCGCCCAGCGCACCAAGGGCATCATCTGGGGCACGGCGGGTGCCATCGTGCTGCGCGTGGTCCTGATTGCGTTTGCCATGACGCTGCTGGCGCTGCCGTTCCTCAAGTTCGTGGGTGCGCTGCTGCTGGTGTGGATTGGCGTCAAGCTGCTGGCCCCCGATGAAGACGGCCATGGCGACATCCAGACCAGCGACAAGCTGCTGGCCGCCATCAAGACCATCATCGTGGCCGACCTGGTGATGAGCGTGGACAACGTGATCGCCATTGCCGGCGCCGCGCAGAACGCGGGTGAGCACCAGCTCCTGCTGGTGGTGCTGGGCTTGCTGATCTCGATTCCCATCATCGTCTGGGGCAGCCAGCTGGTCATCAAGCTCATGGAGCGTTTCCCCTTCATCATCACGCTCGGCGGCATGCTGCTGGGCTGGATCGCGGGCGGCATGCTGGTGACCGACCCGGTCTTCGCCAACCCCGACAAATGGCAGTGGATGCTGAAGATCGCGCAAACCGACACCATCCGCTACGCAGCCAGCGTGGCCGGCGCACTGCTGGTGCTGGCGGCTGGCAAGGTGATCCTGGCGCGCCGCACCGCTGCTGCGCCTGCCGAGGGCTGATGGCGCATCTGCACGTGCCAGCGTGCGCGCTGGCAACCGGCTGACGCAAAGGGGGCTGCATGCCCCCTTTGTCATGGGGCCCTTTTTTCGGAGGTGGTATGGACAAAGTCATTGTGTACGTGGACGACGCCGCCCAGGCGCAGCAGATCCTGGCGCCCTTGCTGGCAACTGAGGCCGCTGTCGCCACGCACTGGGTGCTGGTGGCCTGCGCACCGCGCATGACGCACCGCATCAGCAAATGGGTGAGCCATCGCACCCGCGAGAACTGGCGCGACAAATGGGCCGAGAAGCTGTTTGCACAACTGCTGCCTTTGCTGCCGTCGGGCGGCGGCAGCGTGACCACCGTGCTGGCCAAAGGCCCCTTGCCGGAGCTGGTCGCGCAACTGCAGGCCGAACTGGGCGCCGCCCGCGTGGTGGATGCCCGCCGGCCCAGGCACGATGCCGCTGCCGAACCGGCTCCTGCGCCGGCCCGCCTGTCGTTCCCGGGCACCGTGCCCAGCCTGCTGACCGGATTGGGCGCCCTGCTGGCGCTGGACCTGGCGTAATCCTGCGTGCACAGGGCCGTCTGCCAAGGCAGGCACGGTGCTATCCTGCGCGCATGAAACTCCTCCTCAAATGGCTGCTCAGCGCTGCAGCGCTGCTGCTGGTGGCCTACCTCTACAGCGGCGTGCAGGTGCAAAGCTTTGCGTCGGCGCTGATTGCCGCCTTCGTCATCGGCCTGTTCAATGCCGTGCTGCGCCCCGTGCTGGTGGTGCTGACGCTGCCGGTGACCCTGGTCACCGTGGGCCTGTTTCTGTTCGTGATCAACGCCCTCATGTTCTGGGCTGCCGCGGGCGTGCTGGACGGCTTTCACGTCAACGGCTTTGGCGCCGCCTTGCTGGGCTCGCTGATCTATTCGGCGCTGGGGCTGCTGATCGAATCAGCGCTCGGCAGCCTGTTCCTTCAGAAGTGACTCCATCGCACGCAGGCGCGTGTCGATGATGGACGCCTCGATGTAGTCGGCGGCGCTGTGGCTCTTGCGCGCCAGGTCCTGCCCGGCCTTGAAGCGGTCCACCGCGGCGGCATAGTCGTAGCGGGCCGCGTGCGATTCGGCCTCGGCACGCACGGCGCGCAGCGGCTGCCCCTGCGCCTGCCAGGCGCTCGCCAGCAACTGCCACACCGTGGCATCGTGCGGGTGGTTGGTCACCCAGGTCTGCAGGGCGCCTGTTACCTCGGCGGGGCGTCCCAGGCGCAGCAGGGCCTGGGTGCGCAGCACCAGCTCCGGCCGGCCCGTTTCTGCCGGCAACCGCTGCAGCGCCGCTTCGGGCAGGCCCGCCGCCAACGCGATCTCGGCTGCCAGCCGCTGCGATTGCCGCTGGGCGGCGGCATCGCCACGCACCACCTCGTCCAGCCGCGCCTGGGCCGTGCGCGCGGCCGCAAAATCGCGCAACTGGTTGCTGGCCAGCGCAGCGGTGTACAGCGCTGCGGCGCGGCGCGGCGCGGGCTGGCTGGCAAAGCCGCTGTTTTGCGGCTCGGTGATCCACAGCCGCAGCGCATCCACGCCGGGGTTCGACAGCACGCGGGCCCGGGCCGCCACCAGGGCGTGCTCCAGGCCAGGCTGCGGTGGCGGCGCCGCGCCGCCGGGCGGCAGGCGCGAGTGCATGTCGGCCATGCGCTGGGTGGTCAGCGGGTGGCTGCGCAGATAAGGCCATGAACCGTTGTCGTTGAGGCGGTTGGCTTGCTGCAGCTTGTCGAACATGCTCACGAAACCCTGGGGCGCAAAGCCCGAAGGCTCCATCAGCCCGTAGCCGATGCGGTCGGCCTCGCGCTCCATGTCGCGCGAGAAATTGAGCTGGTTCTGCATGGCCACCGCCTGGCCGCCCACCATCATGGCTTGGGCAGCCCCCGGGTTCTTGCTGGCGGCCAGCGCGGCCAGCACCATCGCCCCCAGCAGCAAGGGCGTCTGCTTGCTTTGCTGTGCCATCAGGCGCGAGATATGCCGTTGCGTGACATGGCTCAACTCGTGCGCCAGCACCGAGGCCAGCTCGTCGCGCGTGGCCACCACGCCAATCAGCCCCAGGTGCACGCCCAGGTAGCCGCCGGGCAGCGCAAAGGCGTTCACCGTGCGGTCGCGCCCCAGCAGCACCTCCCAGGCAAAGCGCTCATCCAGCTCGGGCGAGAGCTCGCCGCGCGCGCGGGCCGCCGCCAGCAGCGCCTGCCACAGCCCCTGCACATATTCCACCAGCACCGGGTCATCGATGTAGTCGGGGTCGCGGTACAGCTCGCGGATGATGCGGTCGCCCAGGCGGCGCTCCTCGCCCGTGGTGAGGGTGCTGCCATCGCCCAGCGTGGGCAGGCTGGGCTGGGCCTTGGCGGGTAACGGCGCCAAGGTGGCAAGTGCTATCAATAAAGAAGCTGTTGCCGTATTTTTGGCAAGCGCTTGAAGCAGTTTTGACCATTTTCTCGACCGAGCGGAGGCCATGGCCGTCATGGGGGGCGAGGGGGTGCGCTTGCGATTCCACATGAACGTATGATGCCCCGTCCACGTAAAGTTTCCCGCCTACTTCATTCGGTTACCCCGCCATGTCCGCACTCACCCACTTCGACGCCCAGGGCCAGGCCCACATGGTGGACGTGGCCGCCAAGGCCGCCACGCACCGCATCGCCATCGCCAGCGGCCGCATCGAAATGCTGCCCGCCACCCTGGCCCTCATCGAGGCCGGCAACGCCAAAAAGGGCGACGTGCTCGGCATTGCCCGCATTGCCGGCATCATGGCCGCCAAGAAAACCAGCGACCTCATCCCGCTGTGCCACCCGCTCGCGCTTACCCGCATTGCTATTGAATTTGAAGCGGCCAACGCACGCCAAACGGGCGCTACAGGAATATTTTGCTCAGCCACCGTGGAAACCGTCGGCCCCACCGGCGTAGAGATGGAAGCCCTCACCGCCGTGCAGGTGGCCCTGCTCACCATCTACGACATGTGCAAGGCCGTGGACCGGGGCATGTCCATCCACGATGTGCGCGTGGTGGAAAAGCATGGGGGGAAGTCGGGGAGTTTCGTGGCGTGAAATGACGCCCGCCTGCGCCCTTGCTCCACGACAATGGGCGACACCGTTTGCCTGGAGATGCCACCATGACCGTCCCCGTCGCCAACCGCCGGTTTGACACCTCCGCTTACCTCGACTGGGAGGCCGAGCAGCTCGAAAAGCATGAATACCTGGATGGCGAAGTCTTCGCCATGGCGGGAGCCTCTGAGGCGCATGTCACCCTGGCTGGAAATGTTTTCATGGCACTGCGCAACCACCTGCGCGGCGGCCCGTGCAGCGTTTTCATCTCTGACATGAAACTGCGCGTAGAAGCCGATAACGCCTTCTTCTACCTCGATGTTTTCGTCACCTGCGCCGAAACCGACCGCGCCCACAGCCACTACAAGGCAGCGCCCAGCCTGGTGGTGGAAGTGCTCTCCCCCGCCACCTCCGCCTACGACCGGGGGGGCCAAATTCGCCGCCTACCGCAAACTGCCCAGCCTGCGCGAATACGTTTTGGTGGACACAGAGCGCCTGAGCATTGATCTGTTCCGGCGCGACGAGGGCGGCCACTGGGTGCTGTATCCGTCCGAAGCGGGAGACGCGGTGGAGTTTGCCAGTGTGGGGCTGAGCGTTCCGATGGAGCGCTTGTATGAGGATGCGCGCGTGGGCGCCGTGGAGGTGCCCGGGCCGACGGCCTGAACGCCGGCCCCGCCGCCAGGAAACCAGCGACTCGATGGCGCTGAGCCACCCAGCCGCTGGCATTGATCCGCGTTGTGAATTCGAAGCTGCTCGCGCATGCCAGCCGGGCGCTACCGGCATATTCCGCCTGATTGGCGACCTTCCTCGGATGCATCGTTCCTCCACTCGTTCGGGCTGAGCCCTTCGATGGACCCAGGACAGGTTTGTCGAACCCTTGCACGCACCGAACAGCCCTTCGGCGGACGCCAGCACAGCGCGAGCCAATCACTGCCTGACATCAACACAAGTATATTTATGCATTCGGCATTGTTTGCTAACATATATGTATGTCAAAGCGTTCGATGGCCCTTGAGTCGATGCCCCCCGCCGCGCAGGCCGGCATGCGCCAGCTGGGCGCTGACCTGGCGGTGGCGCGCAAGCGCCGGCGCGAATCCCTCAGGGCCTGGGCGCAGCGCATCGGGGTGTCGGAGCCAACGCTGGTCCGCATGGAGCGCGGCGACCCCAGCGTCTCCATGGGGGCCTACGTTACGGCGCTATGGCTCATGGGGCGCGTGCAGGCCGTAGCCGAACTAGCGGCGCCGGCGCTGGACCTGGGTGCGCTTGAATCCGCCGTCCGGGCAGCCCAAACCCGCTCGGTGCGCAAACCCCCCTCCATCGAAGAACGATTGCGCACCCCCAGCCAGGCAGGCAAACCCTGATGCCGGAGCAGGCACTCACACCGGTGGACTACCAGCCCGCCGACACACTGCACCTGTGGTGGCTGAGCCACCCCGCCGCACCCGTGCCGGTGGGCACGCTGTGCACGGTGCGGGCACTCAAAGGCGTTTCGCTGCGTTACACGGCACACTGGCTCGCACGCGGCTTTGCACTCAGCGAAGACCTGCCCCTGATCGACCAGGAATTCCTGCCCACCGAAAAAGAAACTGCCGCAGGCGCCGTGGACGACGCCCGGCCCGACCGCTGGGGCGAGCGCGTCATTCGCATGCTGGACAAGCCGCCTCGCCTGTCCCTGATGGAATACCTCTTCTACGCGGGCGATGAACGCTTTGGCGCGCTCGGCGTCTCCCTGTCGGCCAGCGCCTATGTGCCACGGCGGCTGGGGCCGCTGCCGGGATTTGCCGATGTCCCCGCCATCGAGGCACTGGTCCGGCGTGTGCTGGACGGATCCCCCGTGCCGCCCGAGCAGCGCCGGCTGATCGCACCCGGCGCCACCATGGGGGGCGCCAGGCCCAAGGCGCTGGTCAGCATGCAGGGCGCGCAGTGGGTGCTGAAGTTTGCCGAGCCCGGCGAGCCGGTGGATACGCCGCTGGTCGAACACGCCACCATGACGCTGGCCCGCCTGGCCGGAATCCGCGTGGCCGCCACACAGCCCATCCGGCTGCACGCCGGGCACGCCGTGGCGGTGAAGCGCTTCGACCGCGAGGCAGGCACACGCAAACATGCGCTGTCGGCCCGGGTGGCACTGAAGGCGGCGGGCGAAAACCTGGGCTACCCCGAGCTGGCCCAACTGCTGCGCCGCCGCGGCACCACGCAAGCCCAATGCAACCTGCTGCACATGCAGGAGCTGTTCAAACGCATGGTGTTCAACATCCTGATCGACAACACAGACGACCACGAAAAGAACCATGTGCTCCTGGTGACTGACGCGGGAGGCTACGAACTCTCCCCCGCCTTCGACGTGCTGCCGTCAGGCCAGGCCCTGGGCTACCAGCAAATGCGCGTGGGCAGCGCCATGGCCGACTCCAGCCTGGACAATGCTCTGTCCGAATCGTCCCGGTTCGGCCTGGCGCGCCCCCAGGCTGAACAAGCCGTGCGCCAGGTGGTGGCGGTGGTGAATGGCTGGCAACAGCACTTTGCCAGCGCGGGCGTACGCCCCGCCGACATTGAATCGCTGGCCGCGCAGATCGACCGACCCTACCTGCGCGACCAACGCCAGGCTTGGCGCTGACGGCACCACACTGCCCGCTGAGCGACTTGTATCAAGGCTCAGGTAGCATTCCCCATTGATGCCGAATGCCAAGCTTGCGTCTTGGGACAAGGCGCATCCATCATTACTTGAGCCTATTTAAATGATGGGGCGGGACTTCTGTTTTGATAGCTGCCGGCACTTATGACATCAGCGGTGGAGGCTGAAATTTGCCCTTGGTCAGATTCTGGCACCTATTTTCGCAAAAAATCCTCAATTCGAGTCTGTCCCCAACTTTCCGATCGCAAACGGCGGCAACTGTGGATAACGCACTTGAAGTCCTGCCCAGCCCTCATGGGCCTCTACGCAGCGCTGGGGCTCATGAATGCGGCAAAGGCGTGCCAGCGTTTGCTGCGCAACCTCGGGCTGGCCATTGAGGCCCGCTGCCAGCGCATAGCGAAACATGACTGGCGGATAACCAAAACGCTCGGACACCTTGCGCATCCAGTCCACCTGTTCTGGCGCCATGCCTGGGGTGGCCTCCGTGCGGGCAAATTGCAAAAATGCACCCAGTTGCGTGAGCAGGCGCAACTCGGGCGCAGGTGTCACAATGCCCGCCGCGCCGATGCGGGCCGACTCCATGCGCAAGGTGCGATAGTTTTCCTCGGCTTTCAGATAGTCTGCATTCACCCCAACAAACAGCGCGGCAAGCAACGCCGTGAATGACAGCACGGCCCAGCGTGGTACACGCAACGACGCCCCCCCTGCAGGCGACAAATTATCGACCGCACCCATCACCAGCCCGACCGGGATTAGAAAGTAGGCGTACTCCAGCGGAAACTCAAGCATTCCATGCATGAAAACGCCCCCCGTAGCAGCCAGCAGCCACACCACCCGTGCATCACGGGAGGCGCGGATGTGGGCGATGAACCACCAGGCCAGTGCAGCAGCGATCAAGCCGCCGACCGGCAAACCGTTCCACAGCAACAGGTCCAGCACCAGGTTGTGGCTGTGCTCGAACATAGCCCCAACACTGGGGTGGTCCAGCGCCACGCGCTGCTGCGCGGCACCCACCTGCTGCCAGCCGTAGCCCCATAGCGGCTCGCGCCCCACGGCATCGAGCATGGACCACCAGAAAGGCAGCCGCGCGCCGGCCTGCATCTGGTCACCTATTGAACGCCCGGTAGACAGCAGCAGCGCATCGCCGACCGCTGGCCACAGCAGCACGCCTGCGGCAAACGTCGCACCCAGCACCAGCAGCTGCCCGCGGGTGATCCGCAGGCCCGCGCGCGCCTGCATCGCCAAGCCCCAACCGAGCAGCAGTCCGATTTGCAGCCAGCCGGTGCGCGATTGCGCCATCACCATGCCCAGCAACAGAAAACCGGCCCCTAGCCAAAACACAACTCCACTCACCTTTTGGCGCTGGTGCAGCCACAACAGGCCGCACAGACCTAAAAAGCTCAATGTGCACAAGTGGTTGGGCTGCGCCACGTTGCCAAAGGGTCGCCCGCCGGGTGGCAGTTCTGCGCCATAGATGCCCAGGCTGAGCGCACCCGTCCACTGCACCAATCCAATACCGACCGATAGCAGGGCGGAGAAAAACCAGGCCGCGGCCAGCGCGTTTACACCGTCGCTGCGGGCGGCCGGGGCGGCCAGCAAACCACCCGCCAGCACTGCTGCCAGCCACAACCCTATATAAAAGGCCGCCATCAATGCATCGCCGGAAAAAAGCAGCCTCCCTGTGACAAGTTGCACCCCTAGTACGGCGCTGCACAAGGCGGCAATGCCCGAAAGCAACCATGAAACGCGGCGGTCAGAGACGGCACCGGCCACCGCAGCGGGCAGGAGCGCCAACAGACCGGCGATTGCCAATGCGTCGCCCCAGGCGGAAGACCAGGGCGCGTAGTGGTTAGGCACCAGCCAAGCGCACGCCATGAGCATTAAAGGTAGGAAAACCTTAATATCAAGTTTGTTAACTTCATATACATCAGACTGTGCGAGGGAAGAATCAGATTTCAATTAATTTTCTCTCTGAATGTCAAATCGAAAGATTCTTTCACCTATTCGTATTGGTGTGAAGAATTGAGCCCGTTTTACAACCCTGCGCGGTACGGGATTCAAGCGGGCCTGCCATCGCCTTTTTGTTGGAGGGGCGGATTCAAAAGTGAAGTGCAACACCCTGGGTTTCAATGAACGAGGGTGGAGTGCTGCGGGCTGTTGATCAGCAA
>NZ_JBXAJH010000016.1:0-128614 GCF_058797075.1 Acidovorax sp. GW823-FHT02H02
GAATAGGCGTTGCGCTTCAGTTCCCGGCTGATGGTGGCGGGCGAGCGTTGCAATTGCCGTGCAATCGCACGTACGCCGTGGTTCTGCTGCTTCAGGCTGGCGATGGTGGTGCGGTCTTCAGGCTGGAGCTGGCGGTACTGCGAAGGGAAGGAGTGCATCTGCTGACCTTACAGGTTGGCAGGTGTTGCACTTCACTTTTGAATCCGCCCCGATTGACTGTCCCGCGATCCTTGTTTGAAGGTGATATGCCGACTCGTATCTCGACAATGTCAAGCGGCTGTATGTCCATTGGAGAATGGTACATAGGCATATTGACGGTTTGGAAGCTCTGCCGTACCTCCGCAGCAATATATGCGACCAACAACCATGCTTCCGTCGCGAATATTGCTGTCGGGTATCCCTGTATTTATTAATTCTTCGTAAAATATCTTGCCTTGCAGCAAGTCTTCCCTGCTTGCGATATCCATGACCTGGATAAACTTTAGTGAACCGGGTGGCGTATCAGAAGAGTAGGATTTCATCGCGGTTGAGATGCAGCCAGAAATTAATAGTGCTGAGGAGATACTCAACAACCACCGGCTAAAGCCGGTGGGTTGAGATCCAGGCACTGAAAGTGCATCGCCCACGCGTCGACTTCACGACGCGTCAAGACCAGGCGGCTCTGCCCTAAAGTTGTCATTGGGGTTCGGCTCAAAGTGGCGCTCCAGATACTGCTTGATCATCTCTTCCGTCATCTGCCCCACCGTCGCGCAGAAATACCCACGGGCCCACAGGTGACGCCCCCAGAACCTCTTCTTCAGGTGCGGGTACTCCTCAAACAGCTTACTCGCCGAGCGCCCCTTGAGCCGCCTCATGATCTCACTGGGTGCCAGCTCCGGCGGCGCACTCACCAGTATGTGAATGTGATCCCCGCTCACCACCCCTTTGACTATCCTTATCTCGAATGCCTCGCACGTCTGCCTGACCAGCTCTCTTACCCTGAGCGCCACCTCTCCCGTCAGCACCTTGTATCGATACTTCGTCACCCATACAAAGTGGTACTCGATCTGGTAGACCGTGTGGCTGCCGTATCTGTAGTCCATACCTTCGCTCCATCTGCTCATATCTTGCAGCTAAAGCTCACCGGCTCAAAGCCGGTGGTTTGAACCTTGTGATGGAAAATCAAAAATAAGAATTTTTTCATGATTTATTTCCAAAAAAATGCTACTTTGAAATGGCTGGCGATGAAAATTTACGGACTATCGCGCGAGGCGGCCACCGGGAAAATGAAGCGGGTGTTCGACAGATCTGCTTGAACGAAGGCTTAGGCAGCGCCGTGGCTGGCTGGATTTGGTATTTTTTCCCATAATTGGGTCCAATTCGCTAGTTGGGCTTGCGGAATCCAATTTCTTTTCCAGCATGCAGTCGCTCCATTGGCTCGGCTAGTCTTTGGTGCAGGTGAAGTCAGTCCCGGTGTGCTCGTGTATTTCAATTTTTGCGATTTCACGAACGACAAGAATTGGAAAGAAGCCCCGCCCGAATGGTGCGGGGTCAAGGTCAAAGCGGATAAAGGTATCGCTGCCCTCAACCACCTCTATGTCGAGCTTGTCCTTGTCATAGGCGAGCTTGACTTCGTGCTTTCCGGGGGCGACGTCAATCGTGTAGGCAGTGTCGGGGCGAAGTGCCTCGTAAAGCCTGTTGTCTACGACGATGTCGGGGGGCAATCCCATTCGTTTCGGTGCCGTTCGATAAATCCAAATCCTACCCTTGCCTGCCGCCATTTTGGGGGCGCACCAAAATGAAGGGGCGCGATCGACTGCTGAGTGTATCGACGACGCCTGATCGGTGGCACATGCGGAGAGGAACAGTGGAAACAACAGGGGCAAGTAGGGTGGATATCGTTTGAGCATATGACCTTCTGTTGTGAAGTCCTGCTGAAGATATTTTGCTGCGATTACGTTATAGCTTGCTCGCAGCTAGTCGGCGATCATTTGATTGCGATCAATCGCTATGGAACTGTTTCCAACTCGATCCGACTGGTACTAGGATACCGAGATGTTCCATTGAATCTCCGGTGCCGCAGGCGGTGGCCCCTTGCCGGGAAGGCAGCGCTGGTGGGGCATACCTACGAATCGGGCATGAGGGTGTCTCTGGTGCCCCTGGTGGCACGCGGGGAAGGCGTTGCTGCCAGTTCGCTGAATAACGGCTTTGAGGTTTTTATCCGGAAGGCCGCTGTGGGTCGGAAGCAATCGCAGAGAAATTAAGAGTTGTCTGACTGCAATTGGGTTTTCTCAAGAGTGCTGAGAGGTCTTGCCATTAACATAATGGAAAAAGGGCGCTGTAACTTCAAGCTACAACGCCCTTTTGGCAGAAGGTTTACGGGTAAATCCGTTTTACCCGTTTTTCTGCAACATCTTGATCACGCTCGAAAAGTCCTCCCCGCCATGCCCTGCAATGCTGTGCGCGGCGTAAATCGCGCGGGCCATGCCGCCCAGCGGGGTGCTGGCTTTCACGGCGGTGGCGTTTTCCTGGGACAGGCCCAAATCCTTGAGCATCAAATCCGTGCCGAAGCCGCCGGTGTAGCCCTTGCTGGCGGGGGCGTTTTCGTGCACGCCGGGGTAGGGGTTGTACTTTTCCAGTGCCCAGTTGCCGCCCGAACTGCGGCGCATGATTTCTGACAGCACCTTGGGGTCCAGGCCGTTGGCCACGCCCAGGGCAATGGCCTCGCTGGTGCCGACCATGAGGATGCCCAGCAGCATGTTGTTGCAGATCTTGGCGGTCTGGCCTGCGCCCACGGCGCCGGCGTGGAAGATGTTGGCGCCCATTTTTTCGAGCAGGGGGCGGGCGCGCTCCAGGGCGGCTGCCGTGCCGCCGACCATGAAGGTGAGCGTGCCGGCGATGGCGCCGCCGGTGCCGCCCGAGACGGGGGCGTCGATGAAGTCGATGCCTTCAGCCTCAGCGGCCTTGGCCACTTTCTGGCTGGTGGCGGCGGCGATGGTTGAGCTGTCGATCACCAGCGCCCCCTTGGCGATGTGGGCCAGCAGGCCGGGCTGGCCGTTGCTGCCCAGGAACAGCGCTTCCACATGCTGGCTGGCGGGCAGCATGGTGATGATGGCCTCGGCCCCCTGCGCGGCGGCGGTGGCGCTGGCGGCAATGGCCACGCCGTCGGCGGCCAGTTTGTCGCAGGCGGGCTTGGAAAGGTCGAACGCCTGGACGGTGTGGCCGGCCTTGTGCAGGTTCAGGGCCATGGGGCCGCCCATGTTGCCTAGGCCAATGAATGCGATTTTCATGCGGTTGTCTCCTGGTGGTGATGTGGGTGAGGGATGGATATTGGTATCAATTGGATAGCTTCTGGCGCTTGTTGCATAAGCGCTATCGGCCAAAAAGGCTTGAAATCAGGGTGTGTCGTCGTCAAAAATGCTGTGCCGCTTGCTCTTGGAGATGGATGGCGCTGCGGGCGGGGGGTTGGCTGCTGCCCGCTTGCGCGGTGGCGTGGCCTTGGCCTGCGGGTTGTAGGCCAGGGCTTCGTGCAGCCAGAAATTCCACTGCGCACGCGTGGCGTAGCCGTTGGGCTCCACCCAGAAGTAGCCCTGCATCTTGCCCTCGGGCGATAGCTCGCGTGTGTTCTGCATTTCCTGAAACTCCGCGTGCCGCCCCGGCGGCAGGCGCACCAGCAGTTCTTCGCCCTTGACGGCTATGCACAGCTTGCCGTCCACAAAGAAGGCATGGCTGCCAAACAGCCGGCGCTCGTCCACATCGCTGCGCTGCGCCAGCGCGGTGCGCACGGCGTCGATCAGGTGCAGGGTTTCGTCGCGGAGGGGGCGGGCCGGCATGGTTTGGGTCAAATGGGCTGCTAGCGCTTGTGTATAAAGCGCTGGAAGCTATAAAAAACCTAGCGAATCACCTCCGTGGCGTCGCCGTCCAGCATGCGCCTGGCAATGATCACGCGCATGATTTCGTTCGTGCCTTCCAGGATCTGATGCACGCGCGCGTCGCGCAGCAGGCGCTCCAGCGGGTATTCGCGGATGTAGCCGTAGCCGCCATGCAGTTGCAGGGCTTCGTTGACCACGTTGAAGCCCGCGTCGGTGGCAAAGCGCTTGGCCATGGCGCAGTAGGTGGAGGCGTCGCGGGCTCCTGCGTCGAGCTTGGCTGCAGCCAGGCGCACCATCTGGCGCGCGGCGACGAGTTCGGTGGCCATGTCGGCCAGCTTGAACTGCAGGGCCTGGAAGCTGGCGATGGGTTTGCCGAACTGCTTGCGGTCGTGCAGGTATTGCTGGGCGGCGTTCAGTGCGCCCTGGGCCGCGCCCACCGAGCAGGTGGCGATGTTGATGCGGCCGCCGTCCAGGCCTTTCATGGCGATCTTGAAGCCTTCGCCCTCGCGGCCGAGCAGGTGGTCGGCAGGGATGCGCACGTTGTCGAAGCTGATGGTGCGCGTGGGCTGGCTGTTCCAGCCCATCTTGTGTTCCTTCTTGCCGTAGGTGATGCCGGGGGCATCGGCGGGCACCACAAAGGCACTGATGCCGCCCGCGCCCGAGGCCGCGTCTCCGGTGCGGGCCATCAGCACCAGCACGTCGGTGGCGCCCGCGCCGCTGATGAAGGCCTTGCTGCCGTTGATGACGTATTCATGGCCGACCAACTCAGCGCGCGTCTTGAGCGAGGCGGCGTCAGAGCCTGCGCCGGGCTCGGTCAGGCAGTAGCTGGCCAGCTTTTCGCCGGTGGTGAGCAGCGGCCCCCAGTGCTCGCGCACGGCGGGCGTGGCCCAGGTGCCCAGCATCCAGGTGGCCATGTTGTGGATGGTGATGAAGGCGGTGGTGCTGGGGTCGATGGCAGCCATTTCCTCGAACACCAGCGTGGCATCGAGGCGGGGCAGGGCCAGGCCGCCAGCGTTCTCGGGCGCATACAGGCCGCAAAAGCCCAGTTCGCCGGCCTTGGCAATCGCCTCGCGCGGGAAGATGCCTTCGGCGTCCCACTGCGCCGCATGGGGCGCCAATTGGCCTTCAGCAAATTCGCGGGCGGTCTGGGCAAAGGCGCGCTGTTCTTCGGTGAGTTCAAAGTCCATGGGGAAGTCTCGCAGGGTCTTGCGACTGAATGGGGATCGGTAAGGGCTTTGCGGGCGTGTCGGCGCTCAGCCAGCGCATGAGGCCCCGGCGGCGCTGCTGCGTCTCGCGCGTCAGGCACTCATGGAAAAGTCGGGGGCCGTCGGGCTGCTGCTCGGTGGCGCGCGTGGCCTGTTTGCAGCGGGTGGTGCGCTCGCGCAGCCAGGCGCTGTGCTCCTGGCGCAGCTGCGGGCGCAGCTGCGGGCGTTCGTGGGCGGCCAGGGCGCGCATCACGTCGGCATACAGCACGGCGATGGTGGTGTCTGCGGTCTGGAAGTCCTGCACCGCGCAGGCATTGACCTCGGCCACGCTGCCGCCGGGGCGGCAGGTGGCGCCCGCCTGTGCCCATGCACCGCCTGCCTGCAGCGCCAGCAGGGCGGTGGTGCAGAACGCGACAACAGGCTGGCAGCCCGCCATTACTTCAGGCTGATGGTGGTGTTCACACCGTGCGACGTGGTGCTGTCATCGAACCAGCGGGCCGTCACGGTCTTGGTCTGCGTGTAGAACATGATGACCTGCTTGCCATAGGGGCCCAGGTCGCCCAGCTTGGAGGCGCGCGAACCCGTGAACGAGAACAGTGGCACCGGCACAGGAATTGGCACGTTGATGCCGACCTGGCCCACGTCGATTTCTTCCTGGAACTTGCGGGCCGCGGCGCCGCTTTGCGTGAAGATGGCCGTGCCGTTGCCGTTGGGGTTGGCGTTGATGAACTCGATGGCTTCGTCGATGTCGGCGGCGGGGACCAGGGCCAGCACGGGGCCAAAGATTTCCTGGTCGTAGATGGCCATGCCGGGCTTGACGTTCGAGAAGATCGTCGGGCCCACGAAGTTGCCCTTTTCATAGCCTGGCACCACGGGCTTGCGGCCGTCGAGTTCCAGCGTGGCGCCGTCGGCAATGCCGCGCTCGATCAGGCCTTCCACGCGGGCCAGGGCTGCGCAGGAGACCAGCGGGCCCACATCGGTGCCCTTTTCGGTGCCGCCATTGACCTTGAGCGTCTTGGCCTTGGCCACCAGCTCGGGAATCCACTTTTGCGCCTCGCCCACCAGCACCACCACGGGCAGGGCCATGCAGCGCTGGCCAGCGGCGCCAAACGAGGCACCGGCGATGGCGTTGAGCGTTTGCTCCTTGTTCGCGTCGGGCAGGATGATGGCGTGGTTCTTGGCGCCCATCATGCATTGCGCGCGCTTGCCGGCCAGGGTGGCGCGGTTGTACACATGGGTGCCCACCTTGGTGGAGCCCACGAACGACACGGCCTTGATGTCCTTGTGGTCGCAGATGGCGTTGACCGCGCGCTCGCCCCCGTGGATCACGTTCAGCACGCCGGGCGGAATGCCGGCCTCCAGCGCCAGCTCCACCAGGCGCATGGTGACCATGGGGTCTTGCTCGGAGGGCTTGAGCACGAAGGTGTTGCCCGTGGCAATGGCCATGGGGAACATCCACAGCGGAATCATGGCCGGGAAGTTGAACGGGGTGATGCCGGCGCACACGCCCAGCGGCTGCAGCAGGGTGTAGGTGTCCACGCCGCCGGCCACGTTGTTGGCCAGCTCGCCGAGCTGCAGGTTGCCGATGCTGGCGGCATGCTCCACCACCTCCAGGCCACGGAACACATCGCCTTCGGCGTCGGGCAGGGTCTTGCCCTGTTCGGCCGTCAGCAGGGCTGCCAGCTCGCCCATGTTTTCACGGATGAGCTGCTGGTACTTGAGGAAGATGCGGGCGCGCGCGCCAATGGCGGTTTTCTTCCAGGTCTTGAAGGCTTCCTTGGCGGCGGCCACGGCGGCTTCGATTTCTTCATCGGTGGCGAAAGGCACGCGGGCCAGCACTTCTTGCGTGGCGGGGTTCACCACGTCGCGCCACTCGGTGGTCTTGGATTCGACAAACTGGCCGCCGATCAGCAGCTTGACGGTGGGGGCCAGTGCGGCCACGTTGGTGGGTGCGTTCATGGGGTTGTCTCCTGGAAAAAAGCGGGCAGGGGTGCGGGCAAAGCGCCCAAAACCACGCCATGTTAGTTGTGCGAAATTGCTAGCGCAATAGAGAAAATTGCACTTTGTTTTTGCATATTTGCACATCGACGCCATGCATGCGCAGCCCCCCATGGCGAAGCGCCCGCCTGCGGCCTCGCCCGTGTGACCGGTGCAAGGGCGAAGGCGGGCGTGAAGGGCCTCAAGCGGGTAACCCGGCGCGGCCGGGGCTCGGGGCCGGGGCCGTCAGTCCAGGCTGATGTTGGCCTTCTGGATCAGCAGCTTGTACTGCTCGGACTTGACCCCGGCCTGGCGCTGGATTTCCTCTACCGACCACGACAGGGGCTCGAACGCAAAGGTGTTGAATTTCTCGCGCACCTCGGGCTCTTGCAGCACTTTCAGGACATCGGCATGGATCTGGGCGCGCACGGGGGCAGGCACGCCCTTGACGGCCAGCAGGGACACGAACGAGTTCACATCCAACTGCGCGGGGCCTCCGGCCTCGGCCAGGGTGGGCACGTCGGGCAACTGGGCAATGCGGCGGGGGCCAGCCACGGCCAGGTAGCGGATCTTGCCCGCCTTGTAGATGCCCTGGCTGGACGGAATGCTGGCCAGGCTCCAGGCCGGGTCGCCATTGGCGACCGAGGTGAACAGCTGGCTGACCTCGCGGAACGGCACATGGGTCATCTGTGTGCCTGCCACCAGGTCCAGCCACTCGCCGCCCAGATGGCCCGGGCTGCCTACGCCCCACGAGCCGTAGCTCACTGCGCCGGTGCCCTTCTTGGCCGCCGCAATCAGGTCGCCCACATTCTTCCAAGGCGACTGCGTGGGCACGGCGACCAGAAACGGCGTGCGAAACAGCGGCGCGACCGGGTCGAAGACCTGCAGCGTCTGGAAGTTGCGTTGCTTGTACAGGTGGGGCAGGGCGGACAGGTGCTCGCTGTCCAGTTGCAGCAGGGTGTGGCCGTCGGGGGCGCCACGGCGCGCGGCTTCGATGGCGATGAAGCCGCCGCCGCCGGGGCGGTTGTCCACGGTCACGCTCTGCTTCCAGGCCACCGACAGCTTGTTGGCCACCAGGCGCAGCACCGCATCGGGGCCGCTGCCCACGGCAAAGGCAGTGACCACGGTGACCGGCTTGCTGGGAAAGGTGGGCGTGCCGCCCTGGGCCCAGGCCAGGCCGGTGGCGCTGGCGCCGCCCAGCAATAACGCTGCAGTGGTGAGTGCGCGGCGGCGCAGGCCGCGCAGCGGGGCCGGGGCGGAATGGAAGGCTGGCATGGTTTGTCTCCTGGGAACGGTTATGAGTACTGGCACTGCGGGCCCCGGCTTTGTTGCAGGGCGGAGCGGTAAGGGGAGGCACGCGCGCGACCGCGCACCGGCCGCTGGCGCGTGGGGCCGGCGTTGTCTTTCCAACAATCTTCAAAGCCCTGCGGGCTCAGGCATCCGGTTGGGCCGCAGGAGCTGCTCGGGCAAAGGCCGGTAGCTCGGCGCAGGCGGCATCCACCGCGCTGATGAGCGGCCAGGCGGTCATGTCCAGGCCAAAGCGGCGGGCGCTTTCGACCTGCGGGATCAGGTACACATCGGCCAGGGTGGGAGCACCGCCAAAGCAGTAGCTGCCGCGCGCGTTGTCCTTGGCCAGCAGGGCTTCGATGGCGTCGAAGCCAGCGGTGATCCAGGTGGCGCACCAGGCGTTGATGGCGGCCTCATCCGCGCCGAACTGCTTGCGCAGGGTTTGCAGGATGCGGCGGTTGTTGATGGGGTGCACGTCGCAGCCCACGATGGCGGCCAGTGCACGCACATGGGCGCGGGCCAGTGGATCAGCGGGCAGCAGCGCGGGGGTGGGATAGCGCTCCTCCAGCCATTCGATGATGGCAGGCGACTGGATCAGCACCTCGCCGCTGTCGATCTCCAGCGCGGGCACCAGGCCCTGCGGGTT
Organism: Acidovorax sp. GW823-FHT02H02; assembly: GCF_058797075.1. Lineage (NCBI taxonomy): Bacteria > Pseudomonadati > Pseudomonadota > Betaproteobacteria > Burkholderiales > Comamonadaceae > Acidovorax > Acidovorax sp. GW823-FHT02H02. The sequence goes on from NZ_JBXAJH010000016.1 coordinate 8,967, forward strand.
GATGGCCTTGAACGGCGCCTGGGCCTGCTCGTCCACGCGCAGGTCCACCGGCACGTAGTCGGGTGTGAGGCCCTTGAGGTTGAGCGCGATGCGCAGGCGGTGCGAGGTGCCGCTGCGAAAAAAACTGTAGAGCTTCATGGGGCGGTCCTCGGCTTACTCGGGCTGGCCCACGGTCAGCGCGATCTCGCCCACACCTTCCACGCGGCCGGTGATCCGGTCGCCCGGCACCACCGCACCCACGCCTTCGGGCGTGCCGGTGTAGATCAGGTCGCCGGGCTGCAGGTGGTAGAACAGCGAGAGGTCGGCAATGATCTCGCGGATGTTCCAGATCAGCTTGTCCACGTTGGACTGCTGCTTGACCGCGCCGTTGACCGAAAGCTCGATCACGCCGGAATCGATCACCTTGCCGGGCATGGGCACGACCTCGCTCGCAACGGAGGATTGCTCCACGTCCTTGCCCAGGTCCCAGGGGCGGCCCTTGTCGCGCGCCACCAGTTGCAGGTCGCGGCGGGTCATGTCGAGGCCACAGGCGTAACCGTAGATGTATTCATGCGCCTGCTCGGCCGGGATGCGGAACCCGGCCTTGCCAATCGCCACGACCAGTTCCATCTCGAAGTGGTAGTTTTGGGTTTCCGGTGGGTAGGCAACCGTGGCGCCCGATTCGGTGAGCGTCTGGGGGGCCTTGGTGAAGTAGAAGGGGCGCTCGACGCTTTTGTCCACGGGGCGGCCCATTTCGACGGCATGCGCGTGGTAGTTGCGGCCCACGAAAAACAGGCGGTGGATGGGCAGGCGCTGCGCGCTGCCACGCACGGGCAGGGATTGAACGGGGGAGGGGGGCCAGAGATAGGGGGTAGCGGTCATCGGGGCTTCCAGTCAGGGATAAAGGGCGCAGGGCCTGTCCGCGCGGGCAGGCGGGTGCTGCGAAGAAAAGGGCTTGGGGGTTATCAGGCGGGTTCCACCTGTTCGCGCCAGGCATGCACGGCTTCAAAAATGGGCGTGTCGCTGAAGCGGAACAGGTCCAGCGAGGGCTGGCCGGCATCGCACTGGGCGGTGAACGGTTGCCAGGACGGCACCACGAACATGTCGCCACGGCGCACCGGCCATTGGTGGTCGCCCACCTTCACGCTGCCTTGGCCGTCAAACACCTGGAACACCGAGGAGCCCACCTCGCGGCGCGTGCGGGTGGTGGCGCCGCTGCGCAGGCGGTGCATCTCGCAGCGGATGGTGGGCAGCACGTCGCGGCCATTGGTGGGGTTGGTGTAGCGCACGGCGGCGTGGCCGGGGCTCAGCGTGGCGGCGTGGTCTTCGGCTTCCAGGGCCAGTTGTTCGTTGAGCGCCTTGTCGGTGTCCACCCAGCGGTAGGCCAGCATCGGCGTGACGGCCTGGTCCTGCAGTTGCGAGACCGGGCGCAGGCCCGGATGCGCCCACAGGCGTTCGGAACGCGAAAACTCGGGCGAAATGCGTTCGGCCGGGCTGATGGCATCGCGGCCCACCTCGAAGAACTGGGACTCGGTGTAGTAGGCGAACGGAATGTCCAGCCCGTCGATCCAGGCCATGGGCTTGTCGGCCGCGTTGTGGTGGGCGTGCCAGTTCCAGCCGCCCTGGGGCAGGAAGTCGCCGCGTGACATGCGCACCGAATCGCCATTGACCACGGTCCAGACGCCTTCGCCCTCCACGATGAAACGGAAGGCGTGTTGGGTATGGCGGTGCTCGGGTGCGTCCTCGCCGGGCATCAGGTACTGGATGGCGGCCCACAGGGTGGGCGTGGCAAAGGGCCTACCGCCGAGGGACGGGTTGGCCAGGGCGATGGCCCGGCGCTCGCCGCCCCGACCCACCGGCACGATGCGGCCGGCCTCATCGGCCAGCGCTACCAGCCGGTCCCAGTGCCACAGGTGGGCACTGGCCTTGCTCTGCGGATGGGGGGGCATCAGGTCGCCGATCTGCGTCCACAGCGGCACGAGCATCTCCCGTTCAAATCCGCGGTACAGCTGCTCCAGCGCGGGTGTGGGCTCGGGCTGGCCATGGGCCGCCACGGCGGGCAGGCGAACGGGCGAAGGTACGGTATCGATCAGGCTCATGGGGGAATCTTTCGGTCAATGAAGGTGGAACGAACGGGCCGATGGCAGGCTCAGTCGGCCAGACAGTTGTCCACCTTCCAGCCATACAGCCATTCCATGGCGTCATAAAAGCGCTCGGGGCTGCGGTTCTTCCAGAGGTCGTTGCGTACCAGGCGCTCCACGCCCTTGGCGTGGAAGATGCGGCCCATTTCGCGGGCCGAGAGCACCACACGTGCCGTGCGCGCGATGCGGGAGCGCTCATACAGCGACAGCGCCTTGGGGAAATCCTGGTCGCAGCGCTTCAGGGCTTCGCCCAGCGTCACCGCGTCTTCCAGCGCCATGCAGGCGCCCTGTGCCAGGTACTGCAGCGTGGGGTGGGCGGCATCGCCCAGCAAGGTGGCGCGGCCAAAGGTCCACTGGCCGATGGGCTCGCGGTCGGCGGTGGCCCAGCGTTTCCAGCTCTTGGGCATGTCGATCAGCTGGTGGGCGCGCGGGCAGCAATCGCGGTAGTAGCTCTGCACCTCCTCGCGGCTGCCCTCGCGCACGCCCCATTCCTCGTGCTCGCGGCTGTGGAAGGTCACGACCACGTTGTACTGCTCGCCGCCGCGCAGCGGGTAGTGCACCAGGTGGTAGTTGGGGCCGACCCAGATGCTGGCGGCGTTCCAGCGCAGGTCTTCGGGGAAGTCGTTCTTCTCGACCACGGCGCGGTACACCACATGGCCCGACACGCGGGCGGCGTCGCCCACATATTGCTGCCGCACGGCGGATTTGACACCGTCCGCACCGATCAGGGCCTGGCCCCGGTGCGCCACGCCATGCTGGTCATACACCGTGACGGTATCTCCGGTTTGCTCCACGCGCTCGATGCGGGTGCCGGTCAGCGTCTCGATGTTGCCATGCGCTTTGGCGCCTTCCAGCAGCGAGGTGTGGATGTCCGCGCGGTGGATCACCGCATACGGATTGCCAAAGCGCTGGCGAAAGGCGTCGCCGGTGGGGATGCGGCCCACCAGGCGCTCGTCCAGCGCGTCGTGCATGACCATTTCATCGGTGTAGACCGCGCGGGCCCGCGCCAGCTCGCCAATGCCCAGGGCATCAAACGCCGCAAAGGCGTTGGGGCCCAACTGGATGCCTGCGCCGATCTCGCCGAGCTGGGGGGCCTGCTCCAGCACCTTGACCGCGTACCCCTGGCGCGCCAGAGCCAGTGCTGCCGCCACGCCACCGATGCCGCCGCCGGCGACCAGGACTGGTGCCGTGGGAATGTTCAAAACTGTCATTGCCGCTGTCTCCGTCGGTTGTGATGCTGATGTGGATCAATAAACAGTGTGCATATGAAAAGTACACTGATGATTAGTGTAGGTCCTAAAATGATGTGAATCAAGATTAGTGGAAACCCTTAATTTTTCATGTCCGTAGAGATCGACAACCTTCCCGGTTTCCATATCCGCCGTCTGCAGCAGATCGCCGTGGCGGTATTTCTGGAGGAGACGCAGGCCAGTGGAATCACACCCGTGCAATTCGCCGCGCTGTATGCCGTGGGGCGTGAGCCGGGCATTGACCAGCGCACGCTGGCGCGCACCATCGGCTTTGACACCTCCACCATTGGCAGCGTGATCGACCGCCTGGAGTCGCGGGGCCTGATGCAGCGCAACGCCCACCCCGAGGACCGGCGCGTACGCCTGCTGACCATCACGCCCGACGGCCAGCGTTTGCTGGAGGAGGTGGAGCCCGGCATGCTGCGCGCACAAGAGCGCATGCTCGAACCCCTGGCGCCGGAGCAGCGTGCGGTGTTCATGGACATGCTGCGCACGCTGGTGCGGGGCAACAACGCGCTCAGCCGTGCGCCCAGCGAACCCTTGGACGAGCGCACCCCACGGCGTGCCCGGTGACGCCATGGACTGGGACAACCTGCGCTACTTTCTGGAACTGGCCCGCGCCGGCACGCTGGTGGGCGCCGCGCGCCGCCTGGCGGTGGACCACACCACGGTGGCGCGCCGCCTGCAGGCGCTCGAAAAACAGGTGGGCTCGGCCCTGTTTGCGCGCGAGGCCGGCGGCCACCGGCTGACCGAGGCCGGGCGCGCGCTGCTGCCCCAGGTCGAGGCCATGGAGGCGGCCTTTCTGGCGGTGGAAAACGCCGCGCCCGGCGTGCGCCAGGGCCTGCACGGCCTGGTGCGCATCGGCACCACCGAGGGCTTTGGCAACCTGATCCTGGCGCCGCAGCTGGCGCGCTTTGCGCTGAGCCATCCGGGGCTGGTGGTGGACCTGCTGGCCCTGCCGCGCCTGGTGCACCTGTCGCGGCGCGAGGCCGACATCGTGATCTCGCTGGAGCGCCCGGCACGCGGCGCGGTGCTGGTGGTCAAGCTCACCGACTATGTGCTGCAGCTCTATGGCGCGACCAGCTACCTGCAGCGGCACGCGCCCATCCACACCGCTGACGACCTGCGCGGCCACACCTTCATCAGCTACGTGGACGACCTGCTGTTCAGCAAGGAGCTGCAGATCCTGGACGAACTGCACCGCCCCGCGCACTTTGCGCTGCGCAGCACCAGCATCCTGGCACAGTACGAGGCCGCACGTGCCGGGGCGGGGCTGGCGGTGCTGCCGGCGTTTGTGGCGGCGCAAGACCCTGCGCTGGTGCCGGTGCTGCCCGGTGTGGCGCGGTTCCAGCGCACGTTCTGGATGTCCATGCCCGCCGACAACAAGCATGTGGCGCGCATCCAGGCCACCTGGGCGTTTTTGCGCGAGGCGGTGGCGGCGCAGCAGGGCCTGCTTTTGCCGGGAATGAATGCTATTTAATTAATAGCTCGCAGCGCTTGATGCACGCACAATCAAGGCCTTTTGGCTGAAACTGACTATGGCAACAGGCATTCAATGCGCGCCACCCGCATCCACCGCGGTTCCCGCCGCTACGCGGGCGGGGCGCCTGGTCAGCCAGATCAATCCGATCAGCAGCAGGAACAGGCCGGCCGATCCCAGAAAGATGTCGTCGGCGGCGCGCGTGAAGGCCTGCTGGTCGATCAGCCGGTTGATCTGCGCCAGCGCCTGCATCTGCGTGAGGCCCGATGCCATGAGCTGGTCCAGTGTGGCGGCAAACACGCCCTGGCCCTGTACCAGCCCCTCGGTCAGGTGCGCGTGGTGCATGGCGGCGCGGCTTTCCCACAGCGTGGTGGCAATCGAGGTGCCCATGGCCCCGGCGGTGATGCGCACGAAGTTGGACAGGCCCGCGGCAGCCGGAATGCGCTCTGGCGCAATGCCCGACAGCGTGAGCGTGGTGAGCGGAATGAAGAAGAACGCCATGGCCGCGCCCTGCAGCAGCGTGGGGATGAGGATGTGCACAAAGTCGGTCTGCACCGTGAACTGCGAGCGCAGCCACAGCACCATGCTGAACACCATGAACGCCCCTGTGGCCATGCGGCGCGGGTCCCACTGGCCCACCTTCTTGCCCACCAGCGGTGTGAGCAGGATGGCGAAAACACCCACCGGCGCCAGCGCCATGCCGGCCGAGGTGGCGGTGTAGCCCATCCACTGCTGCAGCCACAGCGGCAGCAGCACCACGTTGCCGAAGAACAGCGCGTAGGCCACCGACAGGGCCAGCACGCCGAAGGTGAAGTTGCGGCCCTTGAAGAGCTTGAGGTCCACCACCGGGTGCTTGTCGGTCAGCTCCCACACCAGAAACACGGCAAACGCCACCATGGCCACCACGGCCATCAGGATGATTTCGCTGGAGGCAAACCAGTCCAGCTCCTTGCCCTTGTCGAGCATGAGCTGCAGCGCCCCCACCCACAGCACCAGCAGCGACAGGCCCACGGTGTCGATGGGCAGCTTGCGCGTGGGCGTTTCGCGCTTCTGGTAGATGCCCCAGGTCAGGGCGGCGGCCAGCAGGCCCACGGGCACGTTGATGTAGAAGATCCACGGCCACGAGATGTTGTCGGTGATCCAGCCGCCCAGCAGCGGCCCCACCACGGGGGCGACCAGCGTGGTCACGCCCCACAGGGCCAGGGCGGTGCCCGCCAGCGCGCGCGGGTAGCTGGCCAGCAGCAGGGTTTGCGACAGCGGAATCATGGGCCCGGCCACCAGGCCTTGCAGCACGCGGAACACCACCAGCATTTCGAGCGACGAGGCAAAGCCGCACAGCCACGAGGTCAGCACAAACAGCAGCACGCTCATGGTGAAAAGGCGCACGGCGCCAAAGCGCTGCGTGAGCCAGCCGGTCAGCGGCACCGAGATGGCGTTGGCCACGCCAAAGCTGGTGATGACCCAGGTGCCCTGGCCGGGGCTCACGCCCAGGTCACCGGCGATGGCGGGGATGGAGACGTTGGCGATGGACGAGTCCAGCACGTTCATGAACGTGGCCAGCGACAGCGACAGCGTGCCCAGCAGCAGGGCGGTGCCTTGCAGCGGCGGGTGCGCTGCGGGCGCAGCCGGGGTGGCAGGCGCAGGCGGCTGGGCCGGACCGGCGGTGGGATTGGCGGCAGTCATGCAGGCCTTGGCTTACTGCACGGTGGCGGCACGCAGGGGCGCGGCGGCCAGCGTGGCAGCGGTGGGCGCGGTGGACTTGCGTGCGGTGGGCGCAGGGCCTGCCTGCGCCTTGCGGCCCAGGTTGGCGGCGATGATGCGTGCCACATCGGCATCCGCGGCCTGGAGCTGTTCGTCAAACACCGTGGTGGCGGCCACGGGCGCGGTGCGCTGGGTGTCGGCCAGGGCCTTGCCGCTCTGGTCGGCCGTGTCCACTTTCACCTCCATCGACAGGCCCACGCGCAGTGCGTGCTCGGCCACTTCCCTGGGGTCCAGCGCAATGCGCACGGGCACCCGCTGCACCACCTTGATCCAGTTGCCGGTGGCGTTCTGTGCCGGCAGCAGCGCAAAGGCCGAGCCCGTGCCTGCGCCCAGGCCGGCAATGCTGCCATGGTAGGTGACCCTGGTGCCGTACACATCGGCCACCAGCTCGGCCGGCTGGCCGATGCGCAGGTTCTTGAGCTGGCTTTCCTTGAAATTGGCATCCACCCACAGGTCGTTCAGCGCCACCAAGGTCATCAGCGGAGCGCCGGCCTGCACGCGCTGGCCCACCTGCACGCCGCGCTTGGCCACATGGCCGTCGAGCGGGGCCACCAGCTGGGCGCGCTGCACGGCCAGATAGGCCTCGCGCACGCGGGCCGCGGCGCGCAGCACGTTGGGGTGCTGCTCGATCGTGGTGCCTTCGGTCTGCGTCTGGCTGGCAGCCAGTTGCTCTTGCGCCGCCAGCACGGCCGACTGGGCCGCGGCCACGGTGCTTTTGGCGGCGGTGAGCTGGGCGCTGGCGTGCTGGAATTCTTCCTTGCCCACGGCGCCGCTGGCCATCAGCGGGGCGCGGCGGTTCACGTCGTCCTGCAGGCGGGTGGCATCGGCCTGGGCGCGCGCCAGGTCCGCCTGGCGCAGGCTCACCTGGGCCTGGAGGGTGGAATTGTTGGCATACAGCGTGCGCACCTCGCGCACGGTTTGCGCCAGCTGGGCCTCGGCCTGGTCCAGCGCCACGCGGGCATCTGCCGGGTCGAGCTGGACCAGCAGCTGGCCAGCGCGCACATAGTCGGTGTCGTCCGCACCAATCGACACCACCGTGCCGCCCACCTGGGGCGTGATCTGGACCACGTTGCCGGCCACGTAGGCGTTGTCGGTGGTCTCTGCGTGGCGTGCGTTGAACCAGTGCCAGCCGCCCCAGCCCAGCGCCGCAATGGCCACCGCGGCGGCAATCACGGTCAGGCCACGGCGGCGGGCGGTGCTGGCTTCGTGGGAGGTAAGGGGGGCGCTCATGGCGGTGATCTTTCAGGACTGTGTTGTTGTGTGGTTTTTGATGGGGCCGGTCATTGCCTGCTACGTACGCCATTGGCGCGGCCCAGGCCAGTGCACCCGTGGAACTGGCTTTGCCAGGCCGCTGGGTGCGTTCCCCTCCCGAGAAGCGAGAGAGGGGGAAGACGCGAAGCGGCTCAGGGGGTGTCTCATAGTGCCGTGTCGTCGGTCCAGCCGCCGCCCAGGGCCTTCATCAGCACCAGGCGCGTATCGAGCTGGCGGGCGCGCAGGTCCACGGCCAGGCGGCGTTGGGCCAGCACCTGGCTTTCGGTGCTGAGCACCACCAGGTAGTTGCCCAGGCCTGCGCGGTAGCGCTCTTGCGCAAAGCGGTAGGCCTTCTCGGCGCTGACCATGGCGTCGCCCTGCAGCGTTTGCTGGCGGGTCAGCGACTGAATGGAGGCCATGGCGTCGCCCGCTTCCTTGACCGCATCGAGCACGGCGCCGTTGTATTGGGCGATGGCGGCATCCAGCTCGGCCTGGCGGCCACCGAGCTGGGCGCGCAGGCGGCCGCCATCAAAAATCGGCAGGCGCAGGGCGGGTGTCACGCCCATCTGGCGCGAGCCGGCGCTGAAAAGCTGGTCGAGCCCCAGCGCGTTCAGGCCGATGAAAGCGCCAATGTTGATGTTGGGATAGAACTCGCTGCGCGCACTGTTCACGCCCTGGGTGGCCACTTCCACGCGCCAGCGGGCCGCCACCACGTCGGGGCGGCGGCCCAGCAGGTCGGCGCCCAGCACCTCGGGCACGGCGATGGGTTGCAGCGCAGTGAGCCGGGGAGCGAGGGTGGGCAGCGCACCGGGCGCCTGGCCGGTGAGCACGGCCAACTGGCGGCGGGCCAGGATGATCTGTTCATCCAGCGCCTCGATCTGCGTGCGCGCGTCGGGCACGGCGGCCTGGGCCTGGGTGAGTTCGACCTGGCTGTCCAGGCCGGCGGCGGTGCGCTCTTGCGTCAGCTTGCGTTGCTCCTCGCGCTGTTCCAGCGCCCGCGCAGCCACGTCGCGCTGCGCCACCAGCCGGGCCAGCGCCACATAGCTGCGGCCTACCTGGGTGGCCAGGGTGTTGGCGGCGGCGGCGGCATCGGCCTGGGCGGCGCGGGCCTGGCCCAGCGCGGCCTGCAGTTCGGCCGCGTGCTGGCCAAAAAAGTCGGGCGACCAGCTCAGCGATGCCTGCACCGTGCCACTGTTGTAGGTGTTGCCGGCAATGGGGGCGGGCACCAGGCCGTTGGCGGAATAGCGCTGGCGCGTGGCGTCCACGCCCAGGGTGGCCTGCGGGCCATTGGCGGCCTCGCGCACCTGGCTCAGGGCCACGGCCTGCTCCAGCCGGGCGCGGCTGACGGCCAGGCTGGGGCTGCCTTGCAGGGCCTGGTCAACCAAGGTGTCGAGCTGTTCATCCCCCAGTGCCGTCCACCATCGCGCCGGGGCTGCCGTCTGCGTTGCCGGGGGCGAGTCGGACAGGCCCAGCGCAGCGGGCGTGGTCTGGGTCAGCGGTGTATGCAATGCGCCCGGGCTGGCACATCCGGTGATGAAAAGCGCACAGGCCAGCGCAATGGCCAGGGGGGCGGGGTGGCCTGGCGCGCCAGCCCATCGCGAAAAGACAGAACGGTGCATGGAGGGTGCGTTCGAAGAGTGTGGAGGACTTGGCTTAGCCGGCCGCCGTGTCGGGCGGTGGGATCTGCTGCCGCAGTGCATCGCCATTGGCCAGCATGCGGCGCAGCATATTCAGCAGCAACTGCCATTCATCATGGGTGAAGCCGACCAGGTGGCCGTTGAGCACATCGGCCAGCACGCGCGGCACCTTGGCGGCCACCACCTGGCCTTCATCGGTGAGCGTGAGGTGCACCACGCGGCGGTCGGCGGTGGAGCGCTCGCGCCGCACCAGCCCCTTGGCTTCCAGCCGGTCCAGCGTGCGCGTCATGGAGGCCGGGTCGGTCTCCAGATCACGCGCCATGCTGGCCAGCGTGGCGTTTTCGCAGAGCCTCATCTTGTACAGCGGCAGCCACTGTGCATAGGTCAGGTCGTGGCAGGCGAGCTGGCCATCTGCTTGCGTGCGGATGGACGATGTCACCTTGCGCATCAGGTAGCCCACGCTGTCGGCGGGCTGCATGTGGTCGGGTTGGTAGAAGCCCTGGAGGCCAAGCTTATCGGGCAAATCAGACATGCCGTGAATGTAATTGACTAGACAATCATTGTCTTGGCAATTATTAAATTCAGATATCCCGTCAGGGTTATTACGCAGCCTGCGACTTGGCTCAGGGGAGGGGATGGCGGTCGTGGTCCGCGCAGCCAGACCGCCGAACCAGCGACGCCGTATGGGCGATGGCGGCGTGAAACCTCTGGCCTACCCCAGCAGCGCCACCACCACGGTCAGAACTCCCAGCACCAGGTTGACGCCCACCCAGGTGCGGATGCCGGCCAGCGCCTTGCCGCCGGCGGGCCAGTCGGACGCTGCCACGGCGCGCTGCAGGCGCTTGAACAGGATGAGCCGGATGTGGCCGAAGATGGCCACCATCACCAGCCCGAGCGTGGCCATCACCGTCCAGGCCATGGGCATGGCAAAGCGGCCATCCGATTGCGCGGCCTCGCGCGCCGACTGGCCGATCATCCACAAGCCGCTGGCCAGCACCAGCACCACGGCCACCAGCACGGCGGCAAAAAAGCGCTGCAGCACCTGGTGCATGAGCTGCACGCGCGCGGCAGGCTCCAGCGCCTGGGCTGCGGGGCGCAGGAAAAAATGGGCAAAGACCATGCCGCCGATCCAGACGATGATGGACAGGAGGTGGATCAGTTTCAGGCTGGCGTAAAGCATGGTGCGGGGCTCTTGAAGTGTGGAAGAAAAAGGCTGCAGGGACTGCGGGCGCGCGGCGGTGGGATGCCCTTGTGTCTTGTACGAATGGGGTTCCCGCGGTGTCAGTGCGGTGCGCCTGGCCGCGGCAGGAACTGCAGTGCCATGCCGGTAGCGCCGGCCACGCACACCTGGTTGCCGCCGCTGTTCTTGGACCGGTACATCGCTGCATCGGCATGGCTGAGCAGCAGGCTTTCTTCGCTGCCATGGTCCGGGTGCATGGCAACGCCGATGCTGGGCCGCATCGTCACCTGGTGCCCGTGCAGATCAAAGGGCTGGATGAAGGTGGCCAGTATTTTTTCTGCCACCGCTGCGGCATGCTCGGCCGAGTCGCTGCTTTCGAGCAGCACGACAAACTCGTCGCCGCCCAGGCGCGCCACGGTGTCCGAGGCGCGCACGCATTCCAGCAGCCGCTGGGCCACGCGCTGCAGCAGCAAATCCCCCATCGAGTGGCCCAGGCTGTCGTTCACCTGCTTGAAGCGGTCCAGGTCAATGAACAGCAGCGACAGCAGCGTCTGCTCGCGCTGGGCCCGGGGCAGCGCGGTTTTCAGGCGATCCAGAAACAGCTGCCGGTTGGGCAGATGGGTGAGCTGGTCGTACTGCGCCATGTGCTGCAGCCGCTTGCGCATCTGCGTGCGCTCAATGGCGGACGCCACCTGGGTGGAGACGAATTGCAGCAGTTCCTTGTCCCGCTCGGAGTAACGCGCCTCCTCGGAATAGCCCTGCAGCACCAGCGCCCCCAGCACGCCCGCCGGTGTTTGCAATGGCACACCCAGCCAGTACAGCGGCCTGGGAGCGGATGCCATGGGCGGCGCCGTGGGTGGGAGGCTGTCGGGGGTTAGCAGCAGGGTCTGCCCCTTGCGGATGACGTGGGAGCACAGTGCGTCGGCATCCAGCGGGCTCGGCGTGGGGGCCGGGTGGCGCTCATCGACATGGTAGGGAAAGCTGATCGTGTCGGGCAGGCGGTCGTGCAGCGCGACGGAAAAATTGGAGGCGGGCAGCAGCGTGCCGATGATGTGGTGGATTTTTGCAAACAGCGTATCCAGGTCTTCTGCGCCCTGTGCCGCCTCGGATATGGAATAGATGGCGGCCTGCAGCGATTCGGTGTGCTTGCGCTCGGTGATGTCGTGCGCCACCGCCAGCCGGACCTGCTGGTCTTCTACCCAGCGCGCTGTCCAGCGGATATGGGCGATGTGCCCGTCCTTGCGCACATAACGGTTCTCGAAATGCAGCTGCAGAGTCCCCGCCATGATGTTTTGTGCGGCGCGCAGGGTGCGCTCGCGGTCTTCGCTGTACACCATTTCAATCATGGGTCGCCCCACCGCCTCTTCGGGTGTATAGCCAAAAATGCGCTCGAACGAGGGGCTGACATACACAAAGCGGCCCTGTGCATCGACGATGCAGACAGCGTCGAGCAGCAGGTCGACCATGTTCGGGGGGATCAGGGCCGTCATCGCAGCAGAAGGAAAATCCGGCAGGCCGGTGTGAACGCGGGCATAGGGCGCTTGGCGGAGCGGGTGATGGTCCATTGTGCCTTTGGAATGGGTCGGCGGGGCATATCCAGCAGGCTGAGCCAACAGCGCTGCGTGTCGCTTCCCACAGCGTCCAGGGGCCGGCCCTGAATTGCCGCTATTCTCTGGGGCTCCATCCCTGGCGTTCCTTCGCGGTCCGTTTTGAATATTCCCCATTGCCGATGACATTCATGCCACACCTCACCCGCCACCGGCACTGGCTGCTGGGCGCGGCGGTGGCTGTGCTGGGACTGGTGACGACCTTCTGGCTGGCGCAGCAACAGGCGCGGTCGGTGGCCACGATTTCCGAAGCCCGCTTCCTGTATGAAGTGCGGGAGTTTTCCAGTGCGCTGACGCAGCGCATGGCGGCGAACACCGAAATCGTCAACGGTCTGCGCGGACTGTTCATGGTCAACCCGCTGCTCAGCCATGCAGAGTTCGAGCGCGTCACCCGCGAACTGGATGTGAGTCAGCGTTACCCTGGGGTACGCAATCTGACCTTTATGCGCTACGTCACAGCCGCCCAGCGCCCTGCATTCGAAGCCCGCGTGCGCTCCGATACTTCGGTGCGGCCGCAGGGGCTGGCCGACTTTGCCATCCACCCCGCGGGCGAGCGCCCCGAGTATTTTGTGCTGGAGTATGTGTGGCCCGAGGAAGATGGCAAGGGTCTGCTGGGTATGGACATCAGTGCCCAGCCCGCCAACCTGGCGGCCATGCGCTACAGCCGCGAAACCGGCAACACGGTGATCTCGGCGCCGTTCGATCTGCCGCAGGAGCAGGAGCATCGCACTGCCGTGGTCCTGCGGGTGCCGGTCTTTGGCCCCGCGGGGCCGGGCGAGAAACCGGTTTTTCTGGGTGCTGTGGCGTCCACCATCCGCCTCCACGACCTGGTGGGCGGATTGCGCACGCTGGGCTACCTGCAAGGCATTGCCGTCTCGATCACCGATCGTGGCCCGGTGCATGCCGGTGCGGCGAATGCCCAGGGCGAGAAGGAGCTTCCCCTGCTGGCACTGACGGATGCTGCGCCGGCCTCGGTGCAGCTGCATACGGTGGATATGCAGGTGCACGATCGCCGCTGGCGCCTGGGTTTTGTGCCGACCCAGGACTTTCTCTCACCGTCCGAGCGGCGTCTGCCGCTGCTGGCCGGTCTGGCGGGGACGCTGGTTTCCGTGCTGCTGGCAGCGCTGGTGGCATTGCTGGGCCGGCAGCGCACGCTGGCCCTGGCGCGGGCGCGGGTGTCGGACGACGCCCGGCGCCAGAGCGAAGAGCGCTTTCGCGCCGTATTCAGGCAGGCGGCCGTGGGCATGGCGCAGGTCGATACGCAGACCGGGCAGTTCGTTCGCGTCAACCAGAAATACGGCGATATCCTGGGTTACTCGGTGGAGCAGATGGTCCGGATGGATTTTCAGACCATCAGCCACCCCGCCGAGCTGGCCGAGGATCTGGCCCTGCTGGAGCGCCTGAAAGCGGGCGAGATCTCCGAATACCACATGGAAACGCGCTATTTCCACCGCGACGGCCACGCCGTGTGGGTGGACCTGACGGTGTCGCCCATGTGGGCTCCCGGGGCGCAGCCTGGCTTTCACATTGCCGTGGTGCAGGACATCACCGCGCGCAAGCAGATGGAAGAGCACCTGCGCAAAAGCGAGTTGCGCCTGCGCAGCATCCTGCAGCGGCTGCCCGTGGGCGTGTGCCTGGTGCAGCAGGACGGGCGCATGGTGTTTCGCAACGATCAGTTCGTGCAGATCTGCGGCTACACCGAGGACGACGTGCCCACGGGCCAGGACTGGTGGCCCGCGGTGTACCCCGACGGGCAATCCCGCGAGCGCGCCCGCGCCGAATGGACTGCGGCGCGCACCCAGGCGATTGCCGGCGACGGCACCATTGCCGCCGGTGAGTACACCATCCATTGCAAGGATGGCCAGCAGCGCACCGTGGAAATTGCCGGTGCCATGGTGGACGGTGGCCACCTGTTCACCCTGGTGGATCTCAGCCAGCGCAAGGCCGACGAAGAGGAAATCCGCTACCTCGCTTTTTACGATCCGCTCACGCGCCTGCCCAATCGCCGCCTGCTCAGGGATCGGCTGCAGCAGGCGCTGGCGGCCAGCGCCAGGCACCGGCGCAGTGGTGCCCTGCTGCTGCTGGACCTGGACAATTTCAAGACCCTCAACGAAACCCAGGGCCACGAGCGCGGCGACATGCTGCTGCAGCAGGTGGCCCAGCGGCTGCTCGGCTGCGTGCACGAGGACGATACGGTGGCGCGCCAGGGCGGCGATGAATTCGTGGTGGTGCTGGAAGACCTGGGCAGCAACCCCGAAGAGGCGGCGGCGCGCAGCGAAGAAACGGGCCAGAAAATTCTGGCGGCGCTGCGCGCGCCCTACCCGTTGCACGGTGAGGTCCACCATAGCTCGCTGAGCATGGGAATCACCATTTTCAGCGGCATGCGCGAAACCGTGTACGAGTTGCTCAAGCGGGCGGACCTGGCCATGTACCAGGCCAAATCGGCGGGTCGCGACACCCTGCGGTTCTACGACCCGCAGATGCAGGCCGCCGTGAGCGCAAGGGCGGCCATGGAGCAGGACCTGCGTGCCGGTCTGGCCCAGGGCCAGTTCGAGCTGTATTACCAGGCGCAGACCGAGCAGGGCCGCATCACCGGTGCCGAGGCGCTGCTGCGCTGGCGCCACCCGCAGGGCGGTTTCATCTCGCCCGCCCAGTTCATTCCGCTGGCCGAGGAGTCGGGCCTGATCCTGCCGCTGGGCGAATGGGTGCTCAAGACCGCCTGCGAGCGGCTGGCATTGTGGGCGGCGCAACCGGGTCTGGCTCCGCTGTCTCTGGCCGTCAATGTAAGCCCACGGCAGTTCCATCAGGCCGATTTCGTGCCGCAGGTGCTGGCGGCGCTGGCCGGCACGGGCGCCGAGGGGCATCTCCTCAAGCTGGAGCTGACCGAAGGCCTGCTGCTCGACGATGTGGAAGACACCATCGAGAAAATGGGCCAGCTCAGGGCCTATGGCGTGGGTTTTTCGCTGGACGACTTTGGCACCGGCTATTCGTCGCTGGCTTACCTCAAGCGTCTGCCGCTCGACCAGCTCAAGATCGACCAGAGCTTTGTGCGCGACGTGCTCACCGACCCCAACGACGCGGCCATCGCCCGCACCGTGGTGGCGCTGGCCACCAGCCTGGGCCTGCGCGTGATCGCCGAGGGCGTGGAGACCGAAGCGCAGCGCGAGTTCCTGGCCCGCAACCATTGCCACGCCTGGCAGGGCTTTTTGCTGAGTCCACCACTGCCCGCGGCCGAGTTCGAGGCGCTGGTGCTGCACACCAATGGCCCGGACCTGCCGCAGACGTAGGCGAAGCAGCATCCGTTGCTCCGCTCTCATCCTGCTTTCATCAGAATTGATGGCTGTCAGCGCTTTCTCTATAAGAGCCTGTTCACGATCTCCCAGGGGTCGCGCAGCGGTCTTTGCGGGATGGGATGCAAGGCGCGGTGTGCAGTGGATAGCCCGGCTATCCACAAGCGCCGCAACGCCGCAGACCGCCCGCAAAGACCACTGCCCGATGGGTTGGAGCGAAATCGGGCGACAAGGCCGCCCCGGCTGCTTGCATGGGCACGAGCCCATGCGGCGCACCCGAAGCATCCACTCATCCCGATTGCGCTCCAACGCGATCCCCTGCGAGATCGTGATCAGGCTCTAAGCGCCAGGACCGAATTGGCGCTTTAAAAACAGGACCGGTTTGCTCGTGAGTCCGCCCTGACAGGGTATGGAGAACCGGTCATTGGCCCGCGGGCAGGAAGCGCCCATGAAAAAAGCGCTCGGTGAGCGCTTTTTTACGGGAGCAGGCAAGATATCCGGCCTATTCCCGGGCATCGCCGTGCGTTCAAGCCTTGCGGCGGCGGGCCAGTGCGGCGCCCAGCAGGCCCAAACCCATCAGTGCGATCGAGGCCGGCTCGGGAACTTGGGTGGGATCGCAATGGGCCGTACCCACGATGCAGCCGGCGAGTTCAATGGAGCTGCCCTGGGTTCCAGCGTCTTGAAACTTGGCGGCATAAGGGCTGGTGAATGAAACCCCATTCGTGAGGAAGTTTCCGGCGGTTCCCAGTGTCAGCGCAAAGATATCCTTCTGCCCCTCACCAACGCCCTGGTTACCACCGCCGGAACAGCTGCTGCCGTCCCAAATGCAAAGGTCTACGGTTTGAAAAGACGGGAAGTTGGTGTTGCGTGTGGCATCCCAACCTCCGTTGGCCGACGCGAAATTCAATGTGGGGCTGACGATGTCGATGCCAAACGACATCAGCCGGTTGGTCCCCGGACCGAAGGAGTTGTTCAAGACCTCCACGTCAAAGATTGCTTGCGCTGCTGTCAAAGAGTTGAGCGTGAATTTCACCGTTGCGGAAAGCGTGGCGCCATCTTGGGTCGCTGAATACAGAATCGAACCCGTATCGGCCACGCTGTCGAAGATCATGGCCGCAGCATGGCTGCTGCCCATTCCCATCAATCCCCCGCAAAGGGCAACGGTGTGAAGAAATTTCTGGAGTTTCATGGAGGACATCCTTTGGATTTGCTTGCAGTGACGCACCTCCAGAAAGCATGATGTGTGCCAGATTGAAAATAGACAACAAAATCAAACACTTGGTATCCCAATCTGACAAGTCATCGGATGAAGTGTAAAAAAAATCGACAAACAGGGGCTGGATAGCCCATGGGCCCATGGGCAGGCGCGCGGGGCTGCTCTGCATTCCCAGTCTGCGCAGGCAATGACCCTGTCCCCACAGTGCGGCAACGCCAACCACCTCAGTTAACATTCACCCCTCGAACCGCCCGGCACGCCAGCGCGCCCGGCGGCGGCTGCCGACCGGCCCTGGCGCTTTGTCAGCGGTACGGTGTTACAGGTGATTCGTGCGTCTCAATTCCATCAAACTCTCCGGCTTCAAGTCGTTCGCTGAACCCACCAATTTCATGCTGCCCGGTCAGCTGGTGGGCGTGGTGGGGCCGAACGGCTGCGGCAAGTCCAACATCATGGATGCGGTGCGCTGGGTGCTGGGTGAAAGCAAGGCCAGCGAGTTGCGTGGCGAGTCCATGCAGGACGTGATCTTTTCCGGCACCACCACGCGCAAGCAGGCCAGCCGCGCCAGCGTCGAGCTGGTGTTCGACAACTCCGACCACCGTGCGGGCGGCCAATGGGGCCAGTACGGCGAGGTGGCCGTGCGCCGCGTGCTCACGCGCGACGGCACCAGCAGCTATTACCTCAACAACCAGCCCGTGCGCCGCCGCGACGTGCAGGACGTGTTCCTGGGCACGGGCCTGGGGCCGCGCGCCTACGCCATCATCGGCCAGGGCACCATCAGCCGCATCATCGAAAGCCGCCCCGAGGAACTGCGCCTGTTCCTGGAAGAGGCCGCTGGCGTCTCCAAATACAAGGAGCGCCGCCGCGAGACCGAGAACCGCCTGCACGACACGCGCGAAAACCTCACGCGGGTCGAAGACATCCTGCGCGAGCTCAACGCCAACCTCGAAAAGCTCGAAAAGCAGGCCGAGGTGGCCGCCAGATACAACGCGCTGCAGGCCGATGCCACGCTCAAGCAGCACCAGCTGTGGTTCCTCAAGCGTGCCGACGCCGAAGCCGACCAGACCAAGGTGCGCCTCGATGGCCTGCAGGCCGTGAACGACCTCGAATCGCGCATGGCCGACCTGCGTGCCGTGGAGTCCGACCTCGAAACCATCCGCCAGGCGCATTACGCCGCTGGCGACCAGGTCAACCAGGCCCAGGGCAAGTTGTACGAGGCCACGGCCGAGGTGGGCAAGCTCGAAGCCGAGATCCGCTACGTGGTCGAAGGCCGCCAGCGCGTGGAGCAGCGCCTCGTCACCCTGGCCGAGCAGGTCGCCCAGTGGCAAACCCGCAAGGAAGAGGCCGACATCGAGCTTGAAAACCTCGCCGGTGCCGGCGTGGATGCCGAAGAACGCGCCGAGCTGCTGGCCGCCCAGGTCGAAGAGCAGGCCATGCAGCTGCCCGACCTGGAAGAAGCCCTGCGCCAGGCCCAGAGCCGCACGGCCGAGCAGCGCAGCAGCGTGGTGCAGGTACAGCAGCAGATTGGCGTGCTGGCCGCCGAGCAGCGCAGCTTTGACGAGCAAAGCCGCCAGCTCGACGCCCGCTTCGAGCGCCTGCGCACCGATCGCAATGCGCTGGCAGCGCCCGACGAAGCCCGCCTGATCCACCTGCGCGAACAGCTCGAAGAAGCGCAGGAGATCGCCGAAACCACCGAGGCCCGCCTGCACGAGCTGCAGGAGTCCGTGCCCCAGCTCGACGACGACCGCCGTGCGCGCCAGCAGGCCGTGAACACCGAAAGTGCCCGCCAGGCCGACCTGTCCGCGCGCATGGAGGCGCTCAAGGCGCTGCAGGAAAAGATCAAAACCGACGGCAAGCTGCGCCCCTGGCTCGCCAAGCACGGGCTCGATGGCCTGCAAGGCCTGTGGAGCCGCATCCACATCGAACCCGGCTGGGAAAACGCGCTGGAAGCCGCGCTGCGCGAGCGCCTGGGCGCGCTGGAAGTCGGGCGCCTGGACATGGTGCGCGGTTTTCTGGGCTCCGGCGGCAACGACGCGCCGCCCGCGCGCCTGGCCTTCTACAGCGCCCCCGCTGCGGGACACCCCGAGACATCCTCACCCCACGCCCGCCTGTCCGATCTGCTGCGCCTGAACGACGCGGGCCTGCGCGCCGTGCTCACCGACTGGCTGCAGGGCTGTTACACGGCCCCCACGCTGGACGAAGCCCTAAGCCGCCGCACCACGCTGCAACCCGGCGAAATGGTGTTCGTGCCCACCGGCCATGCGGTCAGCGCCCACAGCGTGAGCTTTTACGCGCAGGACTCCGAGCAATCCGGCATGCTGGCCCGCGCGCAGGAGATCGAGCACCTTGAAAAGGAGCTGCGCGCCCAGGCATTGATCGCCGAGGAGTCGCGCACCGCCCTGGTCCGCGCCGAGGCGGCGTATGCCGACGCCTCGCAGCGACTGGTGGCGGCCCGCCGCGAAGCCACCGAAACCCAGAGCCGCGCCCACGAACTGCAGGTCGAAACCCTGCGCCTGACCCAACTGGCCGAGCAGACCCGCGCACGCAGCCAGCAGATCGACGGTGACCTGGCCGAGGTCGAGGCTCAGCTGGCCGACCTGCAGGAGCGCCGCGTGTCCGCCGAAGCGCGCTTTGAAGAACTCGACATGCAGCTGGCCGACAGCCAGGAACGCGAGGCGCAACTGGGCGACCGCGTGATCGAGGCCGAGCGCAAGCTCACCGCCTGCCGCGAGCAGCAGCGCACGCTGGAGCGCCAGGCGCAAGAAGCCACGTTCTCGCAGCGCACGGTGGAGGCACGCCGGGGCGAACTGTCCCGTTCCATCGAAACCGCGACCCAGCAGGCCACAGCCCTGGCCGACGAGCAGCAGCGCGCGCGCGATGAGCTGGCCCGCCTGTCCGACGCCGCCGCTCAGGGCGGCCTGCAGCAGGCGCTCGACATGAAGATGGAGCGCGAAAAAGCCCTCTCAGCCCAGCGCAGCGAATACGACGACCTCACGGCCAAGCTGCGCGCCAGCGACGAGCGCCGCATGCAGCTGGAGCGCGCGCTCGACCCGCTGCGCGCCCGCATCACCGAATTCCAGCTCAAGGAACAGGCAGCGCGCCTGGGCCTGGAGCAGTACACCACCCTGCTGCAGGACGCCCAGGCCGACCTGGAGGCCGTGGCCCAGTCGATCACCGACGGCAATGTGCGCGTGGGCGGCCTGCAAGGAGAAATCGACCGCCTGCACCGCGAGATCGCCGCCCTGGGCGCGGTGAACCTCGCGGCACTCGACGAGCTGAAACTCGCCAGCGAACGCAAGGTGTTCCTGGATGCGCAGACGGCCGACCTCACCGAGGCCATGAACACGCTCGAAGACGCAATCCGCAAGATCGACGGCGAAACGCGCCAGCTGCTCTCGGGCACCTTCGACACCGTGAATGCGCACTTTGGCCGCATGTTCCCCGAGCTGTTCGGCGGCGGCCAGGCCAAGCTCATCATCACCGGCGACGAAATCCTCGATTCGGGCGTGCAGGTGATGGCGCAGCCACCCGGCAAGAAGAACCAGACCATCCACCTGCTGTCGGGCGGCGAGAAGGCCCTGACGGCGATTGCGCTGGTGTTTGCCATCTTCCAGCTCAACCCCGCG
This sequence comes from Acidovorax sp. GW823-FHT02H02, assembly GCF_058797075.1. Lineage (NCBI taxonomy): Bacteria > Pseudomonadati > Pseudomonadota > Betaproteobacteria > Burkholderiales > Comamonadaceae > Acidovorax > Acidovorax sp. GW823-FHT02H02. The sequence continues at coordinate 29,382 of NZ_JBXAJH010000016.1, forward strand.
CCGTTCTGCCTGCTGGACGAGGTGGATGCGCCGCTGGACGACGCCAACACCGAACGCTATGCCAAGCTGGTCTCCAGCATGAGCCGCGAGACCCAGTTCCTGTTCATCAGCCACAACAAGATCGCCATGGAAATGGCCGAGCAACTGATCGGCGTGACCATGCAGGAGCAGGGCGTCTCGCGCATCGTGGCCGTGGACATGGAAAGCGCCCTCTCCATGGCGAATGTATGAAGCACCCCCTGTGTCGCTTCGCGCCTTGCCCCTCCAGGGTGACGACGCCCTCACTGCGGGGCGGGCCTTGTTCGGCGTCCCTGGCATGGGCTGCGCCAGTTTCATGCGCAGCTGGGTGTGCGCAGCGCAACGGATAGCCGAAAATATTTTCTATGAGCACATTGCAACTGAGTCTGGCCATCATTGGCGGTCTGGTGCTGGCCCTGATCGTGGCCTACAACGCCTGGACCTCGCGGCGCAATGCGCCCAAGCGCGCCTTGCCGCAAGAGCCCGAGCGCACGGCCGAGCCGGTGCTGCGCCAGGAGCCCGCATTCGATGCCGATGCGGCCGCGCCGGTGGATGGCGGCGCGTTCCATGGCCTGGACCGCGGCCCCGATCCTGCCAGCCACACGGTGGATGCCAGCGATGCCATGGAGCTGCCGGTGCCGCCCCTGCTGCACGAGCGCCGCCCGGGGCTGGACCCGCTGATCGACATCATCGCCACGCTGCAGCCCGAGCAATCCGTGTCGGGCGATGCGGCGCTGGCCGCGCTGCCGCCCACGCGCCGCGCGGGCAGCAAGCCCTTTGCCATCGAAGGCCTCAATGAGGCCACGCAGCAGTGGGAAACCCCCGCGCCCGGCCAGCGCTACCAGAGCTTCCAGGCCGGCGTGCAACTGGCCAACCGCACGGGCGCGCTCAACGAGATCGAGTTTTCAGAATTCGTGGTCAAGGCCCAGGCCTTCGCTGATGCCATCAACGCCGCCCCCGACTTCCCGGACATGCTGCAGGAAGTGGCCCGCGCCCGCGAGCTGGACCAGTTCGCCAGCGACCACGACGCCCAGCTCATGTTCGTGCTGCGCGCCCGCCAGGCCGCCTGGAGCCCCGGTTATGTGCAGCAGAACGCCGCCCGCCTGGGCTTTGTGGCCGGCGCCATGCCCGGCCGCCTGGTGCTGCCGGCCGGCATCCAGGGCTTGCCACCCGTGCTCACGCTGGGCTACGACACGCAGGCCGCGTTGGCCGACGACCCCGAGCAATCCGCCATCCGCGACCTCATGCTGAGCCTGGACGTGGCCCAGGTGCACCGCAGCGAACAGCCCTTTGCCCGCCTGCGCGAGGTGGCCGCCGCCCTGTGCCAGGCCATGGACGGCGTGCTCTGCGACCAGAACGGCCAGCCGCTGCCCGCCATGGCCATGGACCCGATTGCCGCCGACCTGGAGCTGCTGTACGACCAGTTGGATGGCCGCGATCTGTCGGCCGGGTCAGTGCTGGCACGGCGTCTCTTCAGTTGAGCGCTGGTGCGGTCATGACCGAGAATTTGGACCTGTTTTCGACCCCAGCGCCCGTGGATCCAGCGCAGCCAGCCATCAGAATCAAGGCGTTGCGCGACCAGCTCAACCACTGGGCACACCAGTACTACGTGCTGGACGCGCCCACCGTGCCCGACGCCGAATACGACCGCGTGTACCGCGAGCTGCAGGCGCTCGAAGCCGCGCACCCCGACCTTGTCACCCCCGATTCGCCCACGCAGCGCGTGATTGGCGCGGTGATGGACGGCCTGGTGCCCGTGCGCCACGCGGTGCCCATGCTCAGCATCCATACCGAGACCGACACCGAGGCCACGGGTGCGCAGGCTTTTGACGCCCGTGTGCGCCGCGAACTGGGCCTGTCGGATGCCGACCCCGCCATCGAATACGTGGCCGAGCCCAAGTTCGACGGCCTGGCCATGAGCCTGCGCTACGAACACGGCCGCCTGGTGCAGGCCGCCACGCGCGGCGATGGCGAGGTGGGTGAAGATGTCACGCACAACATCCGCACCATTCGCCAAATCCCTTTGACTCTGCCCGGCGGTGTGCCCCCGCTGCTCGAAGTGCGCGGCGAGGTCTACATGCGCCGCGCCGACTTCGACGCGCTCAACGAGCGCCAGCGCGAGCAGGGCGGCAAGACCTTCGTCAACCCGCGCAATGCGGCAGCGGGTGCGGTGCGCCAGCTCGATTCGGGCATCACGGCCCAGCGCCCGCTGAGCTTTTTTGCCTATGGCCTGGGCGCGATCACGCCGCCCGGCGATGGCGGGCCCGTGTTTCGCACCCATTACGAGATGCTGCAGACCCTGAAATCCTGGGGTTTTCCGGTCGCAGCGCAGGTGCAAATTGCGCTGGGTGCTGCGGAATTGGTCGCATTCCACCAGCAGGTGGGCGCCAGCCGTGACGCGCTGCCCTACGACATCGACGGCGTGGTCTACAAGGTGAATTCGCTGCAGCTGCAGCGCGACCTGGGCTTCAAGACGCGCGAGCCGCGCTGGGCCGTGGCGCACAAGTACCCTGCGCAGGAGATGGCCACCAAGGTCGAAGCCATCGACGTGCAGGTGGGCCGTACCGGCAAGATCACACCCGTGGCGCGGCTGGCGCCGGTGTTCGTGGGCGGCGTCACCGTGACCAATGCCACGCTGCACAACCTGTTCGAGATCCGCAAGAAGGGCGTGCGCGTGGGCGACACCGTCATCGTGCGCCGCGCGGGCGATGTGATCCCCGAAGTGGTGGGCGTGATGCCCGGCAACCGCACCGGCTACGTGCCCAACTTCCAAATGCCCAAGGCCTGCCCCGTGTGCGGCAGCGACGTGGTGCGCGAAAAGGGCGAGGCCAACCACCGCTGCACGGGCGGCCTGTTCTGCGCCGCGCAGCGCAAGGAGGCCATCCTGCACTTTGCCGCGCGCCGCGCCATGGACATCGAGGGCCTGGGCGACAAGCTGGTGGACCAGCTGGTGGATGCCAACGTGATCCGCACGCTGCCCGATCTGTACCGGCTGGGCCTCACCTCTCTGATTGCGCTGGAGCGCATGGCCGACAAATCGGCCCGGAACGTGCTGGCCGCGCTCGAAAAATCCAAGCAGACCACGCTGCCGCGTTTTCTGTTCGGCCTGGGACTGCGCCATGTGGGCGAGGCCACGGCCAAGGACCTGGCGCGGCACTTTGGCACGCTCGACGCCATCATGGATGCCAGCGTCGAGCAGCTGCTGCAGGTGAACGACGTGGGTCCTGTGGTGGCACAGAGCCTGCACACTTTCTTCCAGCAGCCGCACAACCGCGAGGTGGTCGAACAACTGCGCGCCAGCGGCGTGACCTGGCCCGAAGGTGCCCCTGCCGAGCGCGCACCGCAGATTCTTGCCGGCAAGACCGTGGTGCTGACGGGCACCTTGCCCACGCTGAGCCGCGATGCCGCCAAGGACCTGCTCGAAGCTGCTGGCGCCAAGGTGGCCGGCTCGGTCAGCAAGAAGACCAGCTACGTGGTGGCCGGCGAAGAGGCCGGCAGCAAGCTGGCCAAGGCCCAGGAGCTGGGCGTGCCCGTGCTCGACGAGGCCGGCATGCTGGCGCTGCTGCAGGCGGGCGCGGCGGCCGAGGGCGCGGGCTGATGGCACTGGCGCGGCGCGCACCCCGCCTGGGCCTGGCGCTGGGCAGCGGCTCGGCGCGCGGCTGGGCGCACATCGGCGTGCTGCAGGCACTGGCCGAAGAAGGCGTGCGGCCCGACATCGTGTGCGGCTCGTCCATCGGCGCGCTGGTGGGCGCGGCCCATGCGGCGGGTGAGCTGGAGCGCTTTTCCGACTGGGTGCAGGGCCTGGGCATGCGCGACGTGTTCGGCTTCATGGATTTCAATCTGTCGGGCGGCATGCTCAAGGGCGAGAAGCTGATTGCCTTCTGGCGCCGCAATTTCGCGGATTTCGACATCGAGGCCTCGCCCATGCCCTTTGGCGCCGTGGCCACCGATCTGCATTCGGGTGCCGAGGTCTGGCTGCGCCATGGCTCGATTGCCGATGCGGTGCGCGCTTCCATCGCGCTGCCGGGCCTGTTCACGCCGGTGGTGCAGGACGACGGGCGGCTGCTGGTGGACGGCGGCCTGGTCAACCCCGTGCCCGCTTCGCTCGCGCGCGCCATGGGGGCGGACATCGTGATCGCGGTGGACCTGAACAGCGACATCCTGCATCGCAACATGCACCCCCTGGCCGTTGTACGTGAGCCGCAGGCCGATGCACCGGAGGCGGTTGGCACCGACCCTGCAGTGCCCGAGCCCGAACCTGCGCGCAATGGCGACTGGATGCGCCGCCTGAAGTTCTGGGGGCCAGGATCTGGTGACGCTGTGGCGGTGCCCGTGCCGCGCGTGCCTTCGATGCTGGACGTGGTGATGACCAGCGTCAACATCATGCAGATGCGCATCACCCGCAGCCGCATGGCGGGCGACCCGCCCGAGGTGGTGGTGGCGCCCGCGCTGGCGCATCTGGGGCTGCTGGACTTTCACCGTGCCGCCGAAGCCATAGCGGAAGGCCGCCGCGCCGCCCGGGCTGCACTGCCGCAGCTGCGGCGTTTCATGGCATGACGTTTTTTCATCGCTGCAGGCGCTTTGACTATAAGCGCCTGAGGCACTTTTTATTCGGATTTTCATGGTTTCCCTGACTTCCCTGCGCGCCGCGTTCGCGCGGCTGCTGCGCCGGCCCGAGCGGCTGCTGTCGCTGCACAGCCTGTCCTGGCTGCTGGCCGCCTTGCCGCTGGCCCTGCTGCTGTATGCGCTGGTGCTGGTGCCGTTCACGCCCGGCATCAGCGACATCCGCAAGGCCAAGAGCGAGCTGCCTGCGCAGCTCCTGTCGGCCGATGGCAAGCTGCTGGCCGAATACCGCTGGGCCAACCGCGAATGGGTGGAGCTGAACCAGATTTCGCCCAACGTGGTGAAGGCCCTCATCGCCACCGAAGACCACCGCTTTTACGAGCACTTCGGACTGGACTGGCGGCGCACGGCATCGTCGGTGCTGCTGACGCTGCGCGGCGATCCGCAGGGCGGCTCCACCATCACGCAGCAGCTGGCACGCAACCTGTTCCCCGAGGAAATCGGCCGCTCGCGCACGCTCACGCGCAAGCTCAAGGAGGCGATCACCGCGCTCAAGATCGAGGCCTCGTACACCAAGGACGAGATCCTGGAGACCTATCTGAACACCGTGCCGTTCCTGTACAACGCCTACGGCATCGAAATGGCCGCGCGCACCTATTTCGACAAGTCGGCCGACCAGCTCAATGTGCTGGAGAGCGCCACGCTGATCGGCATGCTCAAGGGCACGGCCTACTACAACCCGGTGCTCAACCCCGAGCGTGCCAGGGACCGGCGCAACACCGTGCTGTCGCAGATGGTCAAACGCGGCAAGCTGGATGCCAAGCAACTGGAGCCGCTGCAAAAGCGCCCGCTGAGGGTCAACTTCGAGCGCCAGACCGAGGTCATGGGCCCGGCACCGCACTTTGCGATGCACTTGCGCAAACAGCTCATCGCCTGGGCCGACAGCAAGGGCTACAGCCTGTACTCCGACGGCCTGGTGATCCGCACCACCATCGACTCGCGCCTGCAGGCCTATGCCAACCAGGCGGTGGCACGCCAGGGGCGCCAGTTGCAGGGCGTGGCCGACGCCGCCTGGGCGCGGCGCGACGGCTGGGGGCCGCACAGCGCGCTGGTGCAGACGCTGGTGCGCGAAAGCGCCGAATACCGCAGCGCCATCGACAAGGGCGAAGCGCCCGAGGACGCGCTCAAGGAGCTGCTGGCCGACAGTGCCTTCATGGCCAAGCTGCGTACCGAAAAAACGCGCGTGCAGGCGGGCTTTCTGGCGCAGGACCCGGTCACCGGCCATGTTCTGGCCTGGGTGGGCAGCCGCGATTTTGCGCAAGACCCGTTCGACCATGTGCAGGCGGCGCGGCGCCAGCCCGGCTCCACCTTCAAGCCCTTTGTGTATGGCGCGGCGTTTGCCAACGGCGCTTCGCCCGACGACACGCTGATGGATGAGGCCGTGGAAATCCCCCTGGGTGGCGGCCGCGTGTGGCGCCCCACCGATGGCCGCCCGCCCAGCGACCAGCCCATGACGCTGGGCGACGGCCTAGCGTATTCCCGCAACACCATCACCGCGCAGGTCATGCAGCAGGTGGGGCCGGCCCGCGTGGCCGAGGTGGCACGCGCCCTGGGCGTGCGCCAGTCGCCGCTCGAAGAGGTGCCGTCGCTCGCACTGGGCACCAGCCCGGTCACGCTCAAGGAGATGGTGACGGCCTACAGCTCCATCGCGAACCTGGGGCGCTATGTGGAGCCGGTGCTCATCACGCGCATCGAAGACCGCCATGGCAAGCTGCTGGAGGCCTTTGCCCCGCCCACGCCCGAGGCGGTGTTTGACGCCCGCGCCGCGCAAACCCTGCGCAACACCCTGCGCGGCGCCGTGGACCGAGGCACGGCAACGGCCATCCGCACGCGCTACGGCATCCAGGCCGACGTGGCGGGCAAGACCGGCACCACGCAGGACAACACCGACGGCTGGTTCATCCTCATGCACAGCCGCGTGGTGGCGGGCGCCTGGGCCGGCTTCAATGACGGGCGCATCACGCTGCGCAGCGACTACTGGGGGCAGGGCGCCCGCAGCGCGCTGCCCATGGTGGGTGAATTCATGCAGCAGGCGCTGCGCGCCAACGTGGTCCATGGCCGGGACCGGTTCGTGGACGAGTTCGACACCGCACCGTCGCTGGACCGTTCGCTGGACAGCATGCGCGACTGGATCCGGGGCCTGTTCCGCAGCGATCCACCCGCACCGCCTGCGCCATCTGCCCAGCCGTCCCCCGCGCCCGCGCCGCGCCGCCTGCCACCGGTGACCACCGACGATGCGCCATCGTTGCCGCCCGTGCGCGTCGAGGAGCCTGGGGGCGCCTGACCTGCCGGGCTTGCGGGCGGTTGACCGCCTGCCCGCGTTCATGCATGGTGATGCCATGCAGACCCCGGCGAACCCTGCATCCAAAATACCTGGAACATTCCGGCCGCCCGTGCGTTGAAGCATCCGTTCACCATGGGAATCTGCAGCCACCTCGATGACGAAGCATGCGCCGCGCAAGCGCAGCGCGGCGACCGCGCGGCGTTTTCGGAACTGGTAGGCCGCTTTCAGGACCGTATTTACCGTTTTCTGGTGCGGCTGACGCGCTCGCCCGACGACGCACTGGAGCTGACACAGGAAACGTTTCTGCACGCCTACCAGGCCCTGGCGCGCTGGACGCCCGACGCCCGGCTGAGCACCTGGCTGTTTCGCATCGCCCGCAACCTGGCGTTTGACTGGCTGCGGCGCGGCAAGCGCGTGGCCTTTGTCCCCTGGGACGAAGACGAAGCCGCCAGCCACCCCGACCCCGCGCCGGCGCCCGACGCTGTGCTGGAGACGGCGCAGCGCTACCAGGCCCTGGAAAAGGCCCTGGCGCGGCTGCCCCCTGAACACCGCGAGATCCTGCTGCTGCGGGAGATCGAAGAAATGTCGTACGACGACATCGCCACCGTGCTGGACCTGAACACCGGCACCGTCAAGTCGCGCATTGCACGGGCGCGCGCCGGGCTGCTGGAAAAAATGCCGCGCTGAATGGAGACCTTGCCATGACCTGCCCACGACACTCCGACCTGTCCGCCTATGCGGACGACATGATGGCCCCCGCCGAGCGCGCCCGCTTCAGCCTTCACCTGGCGGGCTGCCCGGCTTGCCAGCACCGGCTCGATGAAATCACCGCGCTGGGCCAGAGCCTGCGCGCCTTGCCGTCGCCCCGGCTGGGTTTTGACCTGGCGGCGCAACTGAACGACCGCTTGCACGCTCCGCCACCGGGGCGGCGGCCAGCGCGTCAGAGGTCCGCGTGGTCCGCGTGGTCCGCCTGGCTGGGCTGGATGCCCGCCGGACTGGCGGGCGGGCTGGCACTGGCCTCGGGCATCTGGCTGGGCGGCCTGCTGCTGGGCGGCGGCGCGGCCATGGTGACCAGCGCCGGCCTGGTGCGGGTGTTCGACCCCGTGCCGCCGGGCGGCCTGTGCGCCGCCGCAGAAATCTGCCGTCTCTCGAAAGGAATGCCATGAACCGCCGCAGCGTACCGGCATGGCTGCTGGCCGTGTCGCTGGCCCTGAATGCCGGCATTGTCGTGGCCGTGGCCCTGCACCAGCTGCAGCCACCCACCCAGGCGGGCGCTGCCAGGCCAAGCGCCGTGAATCTGCCAGATTACCTGGAATTGAGCCCCGAGCAGCGCCAGCGCTGGCAGCAGCTCGAACCCACCTTCCTGAGCGACCTGGCCGCCAACTGGGCCGATATCCGCCGGCATCGCGAGGCACTGGTGCGGCATATTTTTGCCAACCCGCCGCAGCGCGCCGCCATCGACGCCGAGCAGTCCCGCATTGCCGCCCTGCAGGATGCGCAGCAGCAGCGCGTGATTGTGCAGCTTCTGGCCGAGCGCGCGCTGCTCGACGACGGGCAGCGTGCCCGCCTGATGGCCCTGCTGCTCAGCCGCTATGCCCAGGAATCCACCGAAGAGGAGCTGCTGCACCGCGATTGAGGGCAGCCTAGCGGTGCCAGGGCGGGGGCCGCCAAAGTCCGTGCATCAGCAGTGCATCAAAAAAGATGCAAAACAGATGGAACATTGGCGGTCGTCCATCGTTTGAAGCAACAAGGCCCGGCAATTGCCGGCCCTTTTGTTCAACCTACCGGAGTCTTCTCATGCAATCCCCTCTGTACCTTGTGCTCGCCGCCGCCCTGATCCTGCCGGTTGCCACGCTGGCCGCCAGCCCGGCCGCCCATGACCATGGCGCCGCCACGCCTCAGAAAGTCGAACGCAATGCCGGCAAGAAATGGCACATCGATGCCCCGCTGCGCCAGGGCATGAACGCCATGCACAAGGCCGTGAACCGCACGCTGCCCCTGGCCCATGCGGGCAAGGCGCGGGCTGCCGACTACGATGCCTTTGGCGCGGAAGTCTCCAAACAGGTGGCGTTCATCGTGGAAAACTGCAAGCTCGAACCCCAGGCCGATGCCCAGCTGCACGTCGTGATCGGCGAGATTCTGGGCGGCGTGGATGCCGCGCAGGGCAAGGAAGGCGAGCAGGCACGCGCAGCGGGGGTGGTGAAGGTGGCGCAGGCGCTCAACACCTACGGCAGCCATTTCAACCATTCCGGCTGGAAAGCCATCGCGCTGCCGCACTGAGTGCGCGAGCGAACCCCGGGCCGCACGGTGCGGGGGCGGGCTATTCCAGGTCGATGCAGTGCAGCCCGAACTGCCCGGCCTTGCGGTCGGCGAAATAGTGTTCCAGCGTTTCCTTGACGGTGCGGAACGCCAGCTCATCCCAGGGCACCTCGGCTTCGGTGAACAGGCGCGCCTCGATGGTCTCGTAGCCGGGGTTGAACTGCTCGCTGAGCAGCCGGGCGCGGTAGAACAGGTGCACCTGGCCCACGCGGCGCACGTTCAGCAGGCTGAACAGCGGGCCCATCTCGATCTGGGCGCCGGCCTCTTCGTCGGTTTCGCGGGCCGCGCCCTGGGACGTGGTTTCATCGAGCTCCATGAATCCGGCCGGTAGCGTCCACTTGCCCCAGCGCGGCTCGATGTTGCGCTTGCACAGCAGCACCCGGCCATCGGCAAACTCCGGCACGGTGCCCACCACATTCAGCGGGTTCTCGTAGTGCACGGTGTTGCAGGCCGGGCAGACGGCGCGCTGGCGGGTGTCGCCGTCGTCGGGCAGGCGGTAGACCACGGCCGTACCGCAGGCGCGGCAGTGTTGGATCGGGCTGCGAAAGGTCATGCGAAAAATAGGATTCAAACAGGCTGCAGGCGCTTGTGCATCAAGCGCTTGCAGTCATGAAAAGTAAAGTGAATGCGGGCAGTGCCAGGGCGGCTACACCACGCTCAGGCGCAGCGGGGTGAGACCCTCCACGCCGCCTTCGAGCACATCACCGCGCACCACGGCACCCACGCCCTCGGGCGTGCCGGTGTAGATCAGGTCGCCCGGCTGCAGCGCCCAGGCGGCAGACAGGTGTTCGATGGTCTCGGCGATGTTCCAGATGAGCTGGGCCACGGTGCTGCGCTGGCGGTCGGCGCCATTGACCTGCAGCCAGATGGCCGCATGGGCCACGTCACCTGCCTGTGCGGCCGGCGTGATGGGGCCGATGGGGGCGCTGGCATCAAAGCCCTTGCCGATGCACCAGGGGCGGCCCTGTTTCTTCATGTCGTTCTGCAGGTCGCGGCGCGTCATGTCCAGGCCCACGGCGTAGCCGTAGATGTGCTGCAGTGCATCGGCGGCCTGGATGTTCTTGCCGCCCTTGCCAATGGCCACCACCAGCTCGATCTCATGGTGCAGGTTGGCCGTGAGGCTGGGGTAGGGCAGCAGGCCGGTTTCGCCGGCGTTGACCACCACGATGGCATCGGCAGGTTTCAGGAAGAAGAAGGGCGGCTCGCGGCCGGTGAAGCCCATTTCCTTGGCGTGTTCTTCGTAGTTGCGGCCCACGCAGTAAATGCGGTGCACGGGGAAACGGTCGCCAGAGCCCACAACGGGCACGCTGGCCACGGGCGCGGGAGAAAAAACATAGCTCATGGGGGGTCTTTCTGCTACAGGATGGTCAATAGGGCGGGGCGCAGGCGCGGGGCTCTGGCGCGGTGGCGCCGCCTTGCACCAGTGTGCCACGGGGCCGGCGTGTCTGCCCAGCGGCGCTACACTCGCGCCCGGGGTGTTCCTGCCGGCGCAGACCGGCAAAGCCCACCTCCCCGCCAGCCTCCCTTCGCGCACCACCCACGCTCTGCAACCCATGAAACTGTTCAATTATTTCCGCTCGTCGGCGTCGTTTCGCGTGCGCATCGCGCTGCAGCACAAGGGGCTTGGCTACGAATACATCCCCGTGCATCTGGTGCGCGGCGAGCACCACGACCCGGCCTACACCGGCCGGGTGGGCGATGCCCTCGTGCCCACCTTGCTGACCGACGATGGCGTGGCGCTGTCCCAGTCCATGGCCATCATCGAATACCTTGATGAAACCCATCCTGCGCCGCCCCTGCTGCCCGCCGAGCCGCTGGCCCGGGCCCAGGTGCGGGCCCTGGCGCAGATGGTGGCGTGCGAGATGCACCCTCTGAACAACTTGCGGGTGCTCAAATACCTGGTGCGTGAGCTGAAGGTTTCGGAGGACGCCAAGAACGCCTGGTACCAGCATTGGGCGCGCAGCGGGCTGGAGGCATTCGAGCGCCAGCTGGAGCTGCTGGCGCAGCAGCGCGTGGCGCAGGGGCTGGCGCCTTCGGTGTATTGCTGGGGCGATGCCCCCACGCTGGCCGATTGTTGCCTGGTGCCGCATGTCTTCAATTGCCAGCGCTTCAATGTCCAACTGCAAGGGCTGCCGCTGACCATGGCGGCCTTTGCTGCCTGCATGGCGCTGCCTGCGTTTGCGCAGGCACAACCCTCGGCCTGCCCGGACCATCAGCCGTGAGCAGGCGATGAACCTCTCGACAGGGATGGCGCATGCCGACTGGCTGCAGCCGCAGTGGCCCGCGCCTGCCGGCGTGCACGCCCTGTGCACCACGCGGGCCGGTGGCGTGAGCAGCGGCCCCTATGCCAGCCTGAACCTGGGCAGCCATGTGGGCGATGCGCCAGCGGCAGTGCAGGCCAATCGCCAGCGTTTGCAGGCCGTGGTGCAGGGCGCCACCCCGGGTGCCCGGCCCGTCTTTCTGAACCAGGTGCATGGCACGGCGGTGGCCGAGATCGACCACGCCACGCCCGACGGCACCGAGGCCGATGCCTGCGTGGCCACAGAGCCGGGAGCCGTCTGCACCATCATGGTGGCCGATTGCCTGCCCGTGCTGCTCGCCCATGGCTCGGGTGCCATGGTGGGCGCGGTCCATGCGGGCTGGCGCGGGCTGGCGGGAATGGACGGGGTGGGTGTGCTGGAGTCTGTTTTTGAACGATTCAAGGCTCTGGCGCTGGCTGGTAAATCGCCATCAGCTATCAAAAACGAAGCGGTTGATGCGCTGGCTGCTGACACGATGGCGTGGCTGGGGCCCTGCATCGGCCCCACGGCCTTCGAGGTGGGTGCAGAGGTGCGCGAGGCATTCTGCCAACACCACCCGGCGGCCCAGGCGTGCTTTGCGGCGCAGGGCCAGGGCAAGTTTCTGGCCGATCTGGCAGGGCTGGCGCGGCTGCGGCTGCGTACCCTGGGCGTCACGCAGATCTACGGCAATGACAGCACTGCGCCCTGGTGCACCGTGGGCAATGCCTCACGGTTCTTTTCGTACCGGCGCGACCAGAGGGCTCTTGGTGGCAGCGGCCGCATGGCCGCCTGCATCTGGCGCGGCTGACGCTGCCGGCGCGGCACCCGGTGTAGCCCCTGCATCCGGCGGATTGCCAGCTTGCTCAGCGTCATAGGCGGCCTGCTGCGCCTGCTCGCGCGCCTTGATGGCCCGCTTGCGCGCGGGCGTGCCCAGGATATAGGCCACGATGCCGGCCGGCAGCAGCCCATACAGCACAAACGTCACGACAGCGCCCATCAGGCTGCCCGTGCTGCTGGTGGCTTCGGCCACGGCCATCATGAGGGTGACATACAGCCAGGTGATGACAACGAGGTACATGAGAACAAGAGAGAAGAGAAAAACGCGGGTGAACATTGCCTTGCGGCAGCAGGTGGGCAACAATGGTGCGCAAGCCCCGTGCGACCGACCAACCATTGAGGATGCAGCATGAATTCTGAAGCACTCTGGGCCCAAAGCGCCCAGCAATTCCAGCAGATTTTCGGGGACAGCTGGACGAAGGCGGTGCAATCCTTTCAATCCGCAGACCTGGCGGGCCGCACGCCAGGTGCCGCACCCTTGAAGTTTTCGCCGAACAAATTGCAGGCACTGCAGCAGCAGTATCTTCAGGATGCCCAGGAATTGTGGGCCCAGGGCCTGCAAACCACTCCCGAACTGAAAGACCGGCGTTTCGCGGGCGAGGGCTGGGCCAGCAACCCGGTGGCCGCGTTCTCCGCGGCGGCCTACCTGCTCAACGCGCGCACGCTGATGGGCCTGGCCGAGGCGGTCGAGGCCGACGCCAAGACCCGTGCCCGCATCCGCTTTGGCGTGGAGCAGTGGATGGCCGCCATGGCGCCCAGCAACTTTCTGGCTTTCAATGCCGAAGCGCAGAAAAAGGCCATCGAAACCAAGGGTGAAAGCATTGCCAAAGGCATGCAGAACCTGCTGCACGACATTACCCAGGGCCATGTGTCGATGACCGACGAAAGCCTGTTCGAGGTGGGCCGCAACGTGGCCACCACCGAGGGCGCGGTGGTGTTCGAGAACGAACTGTTCCAGCTGCTCGAATACAAGCCGCTCACCGCCAAGGTGTACGAGCGGCCGTTTTTGCTGGTGCCGCCGTGCATCAACAAGTTCTACATCCTGGATCTGCAGCCCGAGAATTCGCTGATCCGCTATGCCGTCGAGCAAGGCCACCGCACCTTTGTGGTGAGCTGGCGCAACCCCGACGACTCCCTGGGCCACAAGACCTGGGATGACTATGTCGAAGACGGCGTGATGGCCGCCATCGACGTGGTGCAGAACATCACGGGTGCCGAACAGATCAATGCCCTGGGTTTTTGCGTGGGCGGCACCATCCTGAGCAATGCGCTGGCCGTGCTGGCTGCGCGCGGCGATGAGCCCGTGGCCAGCGCCACCTTTTTGACCACGCTCATCGACTTCACCGACACCGGCATCCTGGACGTGTTCATCGACGAGAACTTCGTGAAGTTCCGCGAGATGCAGATGGGCAAGGGCGGGCTCATGAAAGGGCAGGACCTGGCCTCGACCTTCAGCTTCCTGCGGCCCAACGATCTGGTGTGGAACTACGTGGTGGGCAACTACCTCAAGGGCGAAACACCGCCACCGTTCGATCTGCTGTACTGGAACAGCGACAGCACCAACCTGCCCGGGCCGTTCTACGCCTGGTACCTGCGCAATTTCTACCTCGAAAACAACCTGGTCCAGCCCGGCAAGCTCACCGTCTGCGGCGAGAAGATGGACCTGACCAACCTCACGCTGCCGGTCTATATCTACGGCTCGCGCGAAGACCATATCGTGCCCATCAATGCGGCCTATGCCTCCACCCAGGTGCTGCCCGGCAAGAAGCGCTTTGTGATGGGCGCCTCGGGGCATATCGCCGGTGTGATCAACCCGCCCGCCAAGGGCAAGCGCAGCCACTGGATTCGCGCCGACGGCAAGCTGCCCGCAACGCTCGACCAATGGCTGGAAGGCGCCACGGAGTACCCGGGTAGCTGGTGGACCGACTGGTCCGGCTGGCTCAAGGGCCACGCCGGCAAACAGGTTGCGGCACCCAAGGCCTACGGCAAAGGCGCCCGGTTCAAGGCCATCGAGCCGGCACCTGGCCGCTACGTGAAGCAAAAGGCCTGAGCGAACCGCTCCAAAGGGCTGCGAGAATCTGAAAACTCTCCGGGGCGCGTGCTTTCGCCCCCACCGATTTACTTCGAAAGGACTTTCCATGGAAGACATCGTCATTGTTTCTGCTGCCCGCACTGCCGTGGGTAAATTTGGTGGCGCTCTGGCCAAGACGCCCGCCACCGAACTGGGCTCCATCGTGATCCGCGAGGCCATCGCGCGGGCCGGGCTGGCGTCCGACCAGATCGGCGAAGTCATCATGGGCCAGGTGCTGACGGCTGGCGTAGGCCAGAACCCCGCGCGCCAGGCGATGATGAAGGCCGGCGTGGCCAAGGAAACACCGGCCCTCACCATCAATGCAGTCTGTGGCTCGGGCCTCAAGGCGGTGATGCTGGCGGCCCAGGCCGTGGCCTGGGGTGACAGCGAAATCGTGGTGGCCGGCGGCCAGGAAAACATGAGCCTTTCGCCCCACGTGCTCAACGGTTCGCGCGACGGCCAGCGCATGGGCGACTGGAAAATGGTCGACTCCATGATCGTCGATGGCCTGTGGGACGTGTACAACCAGTACCACATGGGCATCACGGCAGAAAACGTGGCCAAGGCCTACGGCATCACCCGCGACATGCAGGACGCCCTGGCCCTGGGCAGCCAGCAAAAGGCCGCCGCCGCGCAGGACGCAGGCAAGTTTGCCGATGAAATCGTGGGCGTGAGCCTGGCCCAGAAGAAGGGCGACCCCATCCTCTTCAATGCCGACGAATACCTGAACCGCAAGACCAATGCCGAAGTGCTGACCGGCCTGCGCCCGGCCTTCGACAAGGCGGGCAGCGTGACGGCGGGCAATGCCTCGGGCATCAACGATGGCGCCGCTGCCGTGGTGGTGATGAGCGCCAAGAAGGCTGCCGCCCTGGGCCTCAAGCCCCTGGCCCGCATTGCCGCCTTTGGCACCAGCGGCCTCGACCCGGCCACCATGGGCATGGGCCCGGTGCCCGCCTCGCGCAAGGCGCTGCAGCGCGCGGGCTGGAACGCTGCCGACGTGGACCTGTTCGAGCTGAACGAAGCCTTTGCAGCGCAAGCCTGCGCCGTCAACAAGGAACTGGCCATCGACCCCGCGAAGGTCAACGTGAACGGTGGCGCCATTGCCATCGGCCACCCCATTGGTGCGTCCGGCTGCCGCATCCTGGTCACGCTGCTGCACGAGATGCAGCGCCGCGACGCCCGGAAGGGCCTGGCGGCGCTGTGCATTGGCGGAGGGATGGGCGTGTCGCTGGCGCTGGAGCGCTGAGGGTACCCGCACGCCGCCTGCAAAGGCCCCCTTCAGAAGCCGCGTTGCCACGCGGCTTTTTTGTTGCCGGTGGTGTTTGATGCCGCAGGCAGGGCGCACAGGCCTGTGCCCGCGGAGGCAGCCGCTGCGGGTGTGCTTATGCCGAAACGCGGTCTGGCGAGGACGGTTTGTGCCGGATCGCGGCCCTTTCTGCCATGCACAGCACGCGGGTGGGGATCGATCGGTGCAGTCTTGCAGAAAAAACGAAGGCTTCCGTGTTTTTCTTCACCGCAGCGTATCAATTCTTGGGTAGAGTGGGTGCGGAGCACATCACAACCAGGAGAAATCAAATGAGCCAGAAAGTAGCGTATGTCACCGGCGGCATGGGTGGCATCGGCACCGCCATCTGCCAGCGTTTGCACAAGGAGGGGTTCACGGTCATCGCCGGCTGTGGCCCCACGCGAGACTTCAGCAAGTGGCTCGATGAGCAAAAAGCGCTGGGCTACACCTTTTACGCATCGGTGGGCAATGTCGGCGACTGGGATTCCACCGTGGAAGCCTTCACCAAGACCAAGGCCGAACATGGTTCGATCGATGTGCTGGTGAACAACGCCGGTATCACGCGCGATCGCATGTTCCTCAAGATGACCCGCGAGGACTGGGACCAGGTGATCGAGACCAACCTCAACAGCATGTTCAATGTCACCAAGCAGGTGGTGGCCGACATGGTGGAAAAGGGCTGGGGCCGCATCATCAACATCAGCAGCGTGAATGGCGAGAAGGGCCAGGCGGGGCAGACCAACTATTCGGCCGCCAAGGCCGGCATGCACGGCTTTTCCATGGCGCTGGCGCAGGAACTGGCCACCAAGGGCGTGACGGTGAATACCGTGAGCCCGGGTTACATCGGCACTGACATGGTCAAGGCCATTCGCCCCGATGTGCTGGAGAAGATCGTGGCCACCGTGCCCGTCAAGCGCCTGGGCGAGCCCAGCGAAATTGCCTCCATCATCGCCTGGCTGGCTTCGGAAGAGGGAGGCTACGCCACCGGGGCTGATTTCTCCGTCAACGGTGGCTTGCACATGGGCTGACACGAAGCCCCGAAGCCGACAACAAAAAACCCCGCATTGCGGGGTTTTTTGTTGAGAGGAACATGGATGAAGGGGCTACCACCGCCATGGTGGGCGGCTGCCACGCCCTCAAAGGCGGGCCGGTGCGCGTTTGCGGTCGCGTTCGTCTTCGGGCCAAGCGGACAAGATTGCGGTGGTATTCATACTGGAAAACTCCTGTGATGTACCAACAACGCGCTCACTCAAGGCTTGGTTGACGTCCAAACGCAAAAAAATGCAACCGTATCACTCGCTATTTTGATGAGAAAATTTGCTTCAAAAATAATAGCTGTCAGCGCAGGTGTTTATTGGCTTAAAGACCAATAAATATCGGAAGAAATTACAAGATTTTACGTATCAGGCGCTGGCGCTCACGCCCATTTCTTCCAACTCAGCAGAAATTTCCAGCCAGCGTTCTTCCAGCCGTGCCGTTTCGTCGTGGCCGGTTTTCAGGCGCCGGCCCAGGTCGGCGATTTCCGCGGGCGCCAGCGCCTGGGTGAGGCGTTCTTCCAGGCCGGCCCGCTCGGCGACCAGGGTGGCCAGGCGTTGGTCGATCTGTTCGATTTCGCGTTTCAGGGGCCGCGTTTTTTCCGCCAGCTGCTGGCGCGCCTGGGCATCGAGCTTGCGCTGTTCCTTGGCATCGACAGTGGGTTTGGCATCCATTCGGCCTTTGGCGCCTGTCTGGTTTGCGCTGGCAGCTATGGAAACAGGGGCGGTAACCGCCACGACAACGGGTGCAGGCGCTGCAGCGGCCTTGAGTGCCGCGCTTTCGGCCGCCGCTTCGGTCTTGGCCAGTTCGCGCTGGCGCTTGGCCTCATCGAGCAGGTAGCGCTGGTAATCGTCGAGATCGCCATCAAACGGCCCCACGGCACCGCGGCCGACCATCCAGAACTCGTCGCACACGGCGCGCAGCAGGGCGCGGTCGTGGCTGACCAGCATGACGGTGCCTTCGAACTCGTTGAGCGCCATCGACAGCGCCTCGCGCGTGGCCAGGTCCAGGTGGTTGGTGGGCTCGTCGAGCAGCAGCAGGTTGGGGCGCTGCCAGACGATCATGGCCAGCACCAGGCGGGCTTTTTCGCCGCCGCTCATGCTGCCCACGCTCTGCTTGACCATGTCGCCGGTGAAGTTGAACGTGCCCAGGTAGCTGCGCAGGTCTTGCTCGCGACTGGCTTCGCGGCTGTTGGGGCCCAGTTCGCGCGCCAGGCGGATCATGTGCTCCAGCGGGTTTTCGTGCGGGCGCAGCACGTCCAGTTCCTGCTGAGCAAAGTAGCCGATCGACAGGCCCTTGCCCTCGGTCACGGTGCCGGCCAGCGGCGCCATGGTGCGGGCAATGGTCTTGACCAGCGTGGATTTTCCCTGGCCGTTGGCACCCAGGATGCCGATGCGCTGGCCCGCCAGCACGCTGCGGCTGACGTTTTCCAGGATGGTGGTTTGCGCACCGTCTTCGGCGCGGTAGCCAAACGAGGCGTCGCTGATGGCCAGCATCGGGTTGGGTAGGTTCTGCGGCTCCTTGAATTCGAAGGTGAATTCGGCATCGGCCAGCACGGGGGCGATCTTTTCCATGCGGTCGAGCGCCTTGACCCGGCTTTGCGCCTGCTTGGCCTTGCTGGCCTTGGCCTTGAAGCGGTCGATGAACTTCTTGAGGTGGGCGATCTTTTCCTGCTGCTTGGCAAAGCTGGCCTGCTGCAATTCGAGCTGCTGGGCGCGCAGATCCTCGAACTTGCTGTAGTTGCCACCGTAGCGCGTGATCTGCGCGTTGTCGATGTGCATGGTGACGTTGGTCACGGCATCGAGGAACTCGCGGTCGTGGCTGATGACGATCATCGTGCCTTCGTAGCGCTTGAGCCAGGCTTCCAGCCAGACCAGGGCATCGAGGTCCAGGTGGTTGGTGGGCTCGTCGAGCAGCAGCAGATCGGACGGGCACATCAGCGCGCGGGCCAGCTGCAGGCGCATGCGCCAGCCGCCCGAGAAGCTGTTGACGGGTTTGTCCAGCTCGGACACCTTGAAGCCCAGGCCCAGGATCAGTGCCTGCGCACGTGGAATGGCGTCGTGGTCGCCGGCATCGGCCAGGTCGGTGTAGGCGTGGGCGATGGCCATGCCGTCATCTTCGGCTTCGGCCTGCACCAGTTGGGCGCGCAGTTCGACGAGGCGGGTGTCTCCGGTGACGACGAAGTCGGTGGCGGACTCATCGGTTTCGGGCATGTTCTGCGCGACCTGCGCCATGCGCCACTGGGGCGGGATGTAGAAATCGCCCCCGTCTTCGTGCAGGGAGCCATTGAACAGGGCAAACAGGCTGGATTTTCCGGCGCCGTTGCGGCCCACCAGACCGACTTTTTCGCCGGGGTTGATGGTGGCGTTGACGCCATTGAGCAGCACCTTGGCGCTGCGGCGCAAGGTGACATTTTTAAGAGTGATCATCAGGAGGAAAAATAGGAAACCAGGGCCTGGCGTGTGGCCAGAAGCACCTGGTCTTCGCCCGCGCTGGTATCTATCCAGTACACGGGCAGCTGCCCGAAGGCCGCTTCAAAGTGGGCGCGTTCGTTGCCGATTTCGAGAATGAGGACCGCATTTTCGCTCATGCGTGCGGGGGCGTCCTGCAGCAGCTGGCGAATGAAGTCCATGCCATCGGTGCCGCCCGCCAGGGCCAGGGTGGGTTCTGCCCGGTATTCGGCGGGCAGTTGCGCCATGCTGGCCGCGTTGACGTAGGGCGGGTTGCACAGGATCAGGTCCCACGGGCCGGGCAACTGGGCCAGGCCGTCCGACAGCTGCAGCGCGATGCGGTCCTGCAGGCCGTGCCGGTCCACATTGATGCGGGCCACGGCCAGTGCATCGGGCGAGATGTCGGCGCCCGTGACTTCAACCTCGGGCCAGGCCATGGCCGCCAGCACGGCCAGGCTGCCGTTGCCGGTGCACAGGTCGAGCACGCGGCGCGTGTGCGCGCCCAGGAAATCATCGATGCTGCCATCGGCCAGCAGCTCGGCGATGAAGCTGCGCGGCACGATGGCGCGCTCGTCCACGTAAAACGGCACGCCCTGCAGCCAGGCCTCGCGGGTCAGGTAGGCGGCGGGTTTGCGGGTGCGGATGCGTTCTTCAAAAAGTGTAGCTGCCAGGGCAAGTTGATCCTGGTCTACAGGCTGATTTGCCACGGAATCTGGGCCATCGCCCAGGTTGCTGTCGAGCGGCAGCCCGAGGCGCCACAGCACCAGCCAGGCGGCTTCGTCCTGGGCATTGGTGGTGCCGTGTCCGAAGGAAACGCCCGCGGCGGTGAGCAGTGCGGCGCCCGACTGCACCAATGCGCCCACGGTGGCGCCTTGCAAGGCGGGCAGGGCGGTGGTGGAGCCGGTCATGCCGCGGCCGCCTGGGTGGCTGCGGGCGCCAGGCTGGCCATCTGGTTCAGGTTTTCGAGGGTGCGGCGGTAGATGGCCTTGAGCGGTTCGATGTCGGCCACGACCACATGCTCGTCGATCTTGTGGATGGTGGCGTTGGGCGGCCCCAGCTCAATCACCTGGGGGCAGATCTGCGCGATGAAGCGGCCGTCGCTGGTGCCACCAGTGGTGGACAGTTCGGTGCTCAGTCCGGTTTCGGCCAGGATGGCCCGCTGCACGGCCGTGACGAGGTCGCCCGGTGTGGTCAGGAAGGGCTGGCCGCCCAGCGTCCACTGCAGGTCGTATTCGAGGCCATGGCGGTTCAGCAGGGTGTGCACGCGCTGCTTGAGCTTTTCGGCGGTGGATTCGGTGGAGAAGCGGAAATTGAAGTCCACCACCACCTCGCCCGGAATCACATTGGTGGCGCCGGTGCCGCCATGCATGTTGCTGATCTGCCAGCTGGTGGGCGGAAAGAAGGCATTGCCCGGGTCCCACTCGGTGGCGGCCATCTCGGCCAGCGCCGGCAGCGCCTGGTGGATGGGGTTGCGTGCCAGCTGCGGATAGGCGATGTGGCCCTGGATGCCGCGCACGGTGAGCTTGCCGCTGAGCGTGCCGCGCCGGCCGTTCTTGATCATGTCGCCGGTCTTTTCGACCGAAGTGGGTTCGCCCACGATGCAATAGTCGAGCGGCTCGCCGCGCGCCCGGAGCTGCTCTACCACCACCTTGGTGCCGTCCACCGAGGGGCCCTCCTCATCGCTGGTCAGCAGAAAGGCGATCGAGAGGTGCGGATCGGGGTGGGTGGCCAGGAATTCTTCCACCGCCACGACGAAGGCGGCGATGGAGGTTTTCATGTCGCTGGCGCCGCGGCCAAAAAGTTTGCCGTCCTTGTGCGTGGGCGTGAAGGGGTGGCTGCTCCACTGTGCCAGCGGGCCGGTGGGCACCACGTCGGTGTGACCGGCAAATACGATGGTCTTTGTAGCTTGCTGAGCAGATGGTGCAAGCGCCGCAGGCCGTTTTGCCCACAAATTGCTGACGCGGAAATGGTCGGGGCCACTGTCCAGGCGTTCGCACACAAAACCCAGCGGGGCCAGGCGTGCCGCCAGCAGGTCAAGGCAGCCGGCGTCCTCCGGCGTGAGGGAGGGCAGGGAGATGAGCTGTTCGGCCAGGTGCAGGGTGCGGGACATCGGGGAATTCAGGTGAGGCCGGGTCAGGCGGCTTTGACGTCCAGCACGATTTCGGTGAAAGAAGGTTGGTCGTCGGGGATGTCCCGCGCCTCTTTCTGGGCCCTGGCAGCGTTGGCCGCCAGGGCGAAGTCGTTTTGCAGACGCCACATGAGGTTGGTGGGCGAGTCGGCGTGGGCCAGTCCTTCCTTGCGGTCGATCTTGCCTTCCATGATGTGGTGGGCCAGGGCTTCTTCGAAGGTCTGCGAGCCTTCGGCCATGGATTTTTCCATGGCCTCCTTCACGCCCGAGAAGTCGCCCTTTTCCACCAGCTCGGAAACGAGCTTGGTGTTGAGCATGATTTCCACGGCGGGCACGCGGCCACCTTCCACCGTGCGCACCAGTCGCTGCGACACCACCGCCTTGAGCGCCGATGCCAGATCGCCCAGCATGGTGGGGCGCACCTCGACGGGGTAAAAGCTCAAAATCCGGTTGAGCGCGTGGTAGCTGTTGTTGCCGTGCAGCGTGGCCAGGCACAGGTGGCCGGACTGTGCATAGGCAATGGCCGCCGACATGGTTTCCCGGTCGCGGATTTCACCGATCAGGATCACGTCAGGGGCCTGGCGCAGTGCGTTCCTGAGAGCCGTCTGCAGCGACTGGGTGTCGCTGCCGATCTCGCGCTGGTTCACGATCGATTTCTTGTTCTTGAACTGGTATTCCACCGGGTCCTCGATGGTGAGGATGTGCCCGGTCAGCTGTTCGTTGCGGCTGTCGATCATCGACGCCAGCGTGGTGCTCTTGCCCGAGCCCGTGGCGCCCACCACCAGGATGAGGCCGCGCTTTTCCATGATCAGTTCGCGCAGAACGGGCGGCAGGCCCAGCGAACCGAGCTCGGGTATGTGCTGCGAGATGAAGCGGATGACCACCGCATAACTGCCGCGCTGGCGCATGGCGCTGACACGGAAACGACCCACACCGGTCAGCGGCACGCCCATGTTGAGTTCGCCGGTTTCTTCCAGCTCTTCGATGCGGTCCGGTGGCACCACCTCGGAGAGCAGGTTGCGCGGCGCGTCGGGCGGCAGGATCTGGTTGTTGATCGGCACGCATTCGCCGTTGATCTTGATCAGCGCTGGCGCGTTGGCCGACAGATAGACATCGGAGGCCTTCTTCTCCGCCATCAGGCGCAGGATTCGTTCCATCGTGCTCATGGTGTTTCCCTCTCGTTGTTCGTGTCGGCTGTGGTGGCAATTGCGCTGGCGTGGGCGGTCAGCCGCGCTCAGTCGCGCAGCAGATCATTCAGGCTGGTCGTCGAGCGGGTCTTGGCATCCACCTTCTTGACGATGATGGCGGCGTACATGCTGTACTTGCCGCCTTCCTTGGGCAGGCTGCCGCTGATGACCACCGAGCCGGCGGGCACGCGGCCGTAGCTGATTTCGCCGGTGGAGCGGTCATAGATCGGGGTGCTCTGGCCGAGGTACACGCCCATGCTGATGACGGAGTTTTCTTCCACGATCACGCCTTCGACCACTTCGGAGCGGGCACCGATGAAGCAGTTGTCTTCGATGATGGTGGGGTTGGCCTGCAGCGGCTCTAGCACGCCGCCCAGGCCCACGCCGCCCGACAGGTGCACGTTCTTGCCCACCTGCGCGCAGCTGCCCACGGTGGCCCAGGTATCGACCATCGTGCCTTCATCGACATACGCGCCGATGTTCACGTAGGACGGCATCAGGATGGCGCCCTTGGCGATGAAGCTGCCGCGGCGCGCCACGGCCGGTGGCACCACGCGCACGCCGGTGGCGGCCATTTCGTCGGCGCTGAGATTGCCGAACTTGGTGGGCACCTTGTCATAAAACCCCAGGTCGCCGGCCTCGATGAGTTCGTTGTCCTTGAGGCGGAACGACAGCAGCACGGCCTTCTTGATCCATTGGTGCACGGTCCACTGGCCCACGCTTTCGCGGGTAGCGACGCGCAGCTTGCCGTTGTTGAGCTCGGAAATCACATGCTCGACTGCGTCCTGCACTTCTTTGGGAGCGGAGGCGGGCGAGAGGTTGGCGCGGTTGTCCCAGGCGTTGTCGATGAGGGTCTGGAGTTGTTGGGTCATGGTGTCAGGCAGTACGGGATTGGATGAATTGGACGATGCGCAGCGCGGCTTCCACGCATTCTTCGGTGTCGGCCACCAGGGCCATGCGCACGCGCTGGGCGCCGGGGTTGCTGCCCTGGGCCTCGCGGGCCAGGTAGCTGCCCGGCAGCACGGTGACATTGTATTGAGCCAGCAAGGCCTGGGCGAACTCGGTGTCGGTCATGCCCAGGGCCTCGGGCACCCTGGCCCAGAGGTAAAAGCCGGCGTCAGGCAAGGAGACATCCATCACGCCGGCGAGCAGGGGCGTGACCTGCGCAAACTTCTTGCGGTAGAGCGTGCGGTTTTCCA
Organism: Acidovorax sp. GW823-FHT02H02; assembly: GCF_058797075.1. Classification (NCBI taxonomy): domain Bacteria; kingdom Pseudomonadati; phylum Pseudomonadota; class Betaproteobacteria; order Burkholderiales; family Comamonadaceae; genus Acidovorax; species Acidovorax sp. GW823-FHT02H02. The sequence goes on from NZ_JBXAJH010000016.1 coordinate 53,097, forward strand.
CCACATGCTGCTCGTCGCTCCAGGCGGCGATGCTGGCGGCCTGCACCACCGGCCCCATGGCGCTGCCGTGGTAGGTGCGGTACAGCAAGAAGGCCTTCATCAGGGCGGCATCACCGGCCACAAAGCCGCTGCGCAGCCCCGGCACATTGCTGCGCTTGGACAGGCTGGTGAAGGACACCAGGTTCTTGAAGTCGCTGCGCCCCAGTTGGGCGGCCGCCTGCAGGCCCCCCAGCGGGGGCTCGTCGCGGAAGTAGATCTCGCTGTAACACTCGTCCGAGGCGATGACGAAGCCATGGCGGTCGCTCAGCTCGAACAGCTTTTGCCATTCGGACAGCGGCATCACGGCGCCTGTCGGGTTGCCGGGCGAGCAGACAAACAGCAGCTGCGTGCGCTGCCACACCGCCTCGGGCACGCTGTCCCAGTCCACCGCAAAGTTGCGGGCCGGGTCGCTGGGGGCGTAATAGGGTGTTGCGCCAGCCAGTACGGCCGCGCCTTCGTAGATTTGATAGAACGGGTTGGGGCAAACCACCACGGGCTGGCCTCGGGACGGGTCGATCACGGTCTGGGCAAAGGCAAACAGGGCTTCGCGCGATCCGTTCACGGGAAGTACCTGGGTGCCGGCATCCACGGCCAGGTCGTAGCGTTTCGACAGCCAGGCAGAAAACGCCTCGCGCAGGCGCAACTCGCCCGCCGTGGCTGGATAGCTGGCCAGCCCGCCCAGGTTGGCGCTGATGGCATCCTTGATGAACTGCGGCGTAGGGTGGCGCGGCTCACCCATGCCCAGGCTGATCGGACTCAAGGCCGCAGGGGGGGTGATCCCCGAAAAAAGCTGCCGCAGCCGCTCGAATGGGTAGGGCTGCAGATGGGAAAGCAGGGGATTCATGGGGCTGCATTATGGGCGATGCCTTGCCCGCGCTGGCCGTGCCGCCACGCTGAAAAGGGGATCACCGAAGGAAAACCCATGAAGCCTGCATGTGTCAATCCGGCGTAAGTGGCGCTTTTCCGTATGTCTGTCGCTATTTGAAACCTGTCGGAGATGCCATGCCAGGGTTCTGGTTGCTGCGGCCGGGCCAGTGGCTTATGCGCTGGCTCCCTCTGTCCGGCTGGCAAGTACCGCTATTTCGGCTGCAGCGGCGGGGGCACCACGCACCTCATTGCGAGGCAGGGCCTCGCCGCTGCCGTGCGCGGGCCATGGCCGCTGCGATGGCGGCCTGGCGTGTCTCCTGCGCCATCGAGGCCGTGGAGGCCGGCGAAGCCGGTGCAGTGCCCGCATCAGGGGGGAGGGGCGTGCCGCCATCTGGCCCGGCCTCGGGTGGTTCGGCGCCGGTCTGCGCCAGCCGTTGCTGGCGCGCGGTGTAGCGCTGGCGTGCGGCGTCGGCCTGGGCCGAGGTCCAGGCGGCCCAGCCGGTGGCGTTGCCACTGGCATTTTCCAGCTGGATGCAGTCCACGGGGCACACCGGTATGCACAACTCGCAACCCGTGCAATGGGCTGGCATCACGGTGTGCATGAGCTTGTTGGCGCCCACGATGGCATCGGTGGGGCAGGCCTTGATGCACAGGGTGCAGCCAATGCACCAGTTTTCATCGATGACGGCCACCGTCCGCGGGGCCTCCAGTCCGTGGTCTGGATGGAGCGGCTGCACGGCCTGGCCCGTGATGGCCGCCAACCGGGCCACCCCCTCCTGTCCGCCCGGTGGGCACTGGTTGATGGATGCGATTCCTGCGGCGATGGCCTGCGCATAGCTGGCGCAGTCGGGGTAGCCGCAGCGGGTGCACTGCGTCTGGGGCAGGGCCGCGTTGATGCGCTCTGCCAGTTCGTCCACGTTCTGCCGCAAGCCTGGCATCAGGCCTTGCGTGCTGCGGAGCGCTTGGCGCCGGGCGTTGCCGGCGCTGCGGTTTTGGCAACGGCTTCACCGCCCGCGGGCTTGACCCACCGGGTGGCCACACCGGCTGGTGCCGGGTTGGAGCGGACTTCCTGCACGGCCTTGGGTGCAGCGGCCTTGGCAGGACGCGGGGCGGTGGCCGACTTGGCGGCGCGCGCGCTGGTGGACTGCGGAGCCGCTTTGGCAGCAGCTTGCATCGGCGCGGCAGGTGCCACCACGGGTGCGCTCGGTGCGGGGGCTGCGCTGACCGACACGACCGGTTCGCTGGCCGGTGCGGGCATGGAGGGTTGGGCTCGGGGCGCCTGGTGCTGCTGGATGAAGGCGCGCACCTTGGGATACACGATCTCACGCCAGCGGCGGCCGCTGAAAATGCCGTAGTGACCCGCGCCCTTGGCTTCAAGGTGGTGCTGCTCCTTGCGCTCGATGCCGGTGCACAGGTCGTGCGCGGCCTCCGTCTGGCCCGAGCCGGAGATGTCGTCGAGCTCGCCCTCTACCGTGAACAGCGCGGTGGTCGTGATGTCCTGCGGACGCACGCGCTCGATCTTGCCTTCGGGCGAGCGCACATCCCAGGTGCCGTTGACCAGGCTGTAGTCCTGGAACACGGTCTTGATGGTTTCCAGGTAGTAATCCGCATCCATGTCCAGCACGGCGTTGTATTCGTCGTAGAACTTGCGGTGCGCTTCGGCGCTGGCGTCGTCGCCCTTGATCAGGTCCTTGAAATAGTCGTAGTGGCTGGTGGCATGGCGGTCGGGGTTCATGGCCACAAAGCCGGTGTACTGGAGGAAACCGGGGTACACGAGGCGGCCGGCGCCCGGAAAGTTGTCGGGCACCCGGAAGATCACGTTGTTTTCAAACCACTCGTAGCTGCGGTTCGTGGCCAGGTTGTTCACCGTGGTGGGGGACCTGCGTGCATCGATGGGGCCACCCATCATGGTCATGGTGATGGGGGTGGTTTCGCCCCGGCTGGCCATCAGCGACACGGCGGCCAACACCGGCACGGTGGGCTGGCAGACACTGATCACATGGCAGTTGCCATAGATGCCCTGCAGGTGGCGAATGAACTCCTGCACATAGTTCACATAGTCGTCGAGGTGGAACTCCCCCTCGGACAGGGGCACCAGGCGGGCACTGCGCCAGTCGGTGATGTAGACCTTGTGGTCCTTGAGCATGGTGCGCACGGTGTCGCGCAGCAAGGTGGCGTAGTGGCCCGACAGCGGCGCCACGATCAGCACCACGGGCTGGGTCTTGAGCTTGGTCAGCGTGGCCGGATCGTCCGAAAAGCGCTTGAAACGGCGCAGTTCGCAAAAGGGCTTGTTGATCTCGACGCGCTCATGGATGGCCACGCCCACGCCGTCCACATCCACCGTGGGAATGTCGAATTCCGGTTTTTCATAGCCCTTGCCCAGGCGGTAGAGCAGGTCGTAGCCGGCAGAAACGCGCTGCGCGAGCGGCATTTGGCTCAGGAAGGAGGAGGGGTGGCTGTACAGCTTGGAGGCCGCTTGGGCAAATTCGGCAAAGGGCTCCATTAAGGAGCGTTGGGTTTCGTAGATCTGGTAGAGCATGGGTGAAACTCCGTTATGTTGCAGTGCAATATAACAGCAACTCGTTACGAGTGTCTGGAGTGAAACCACCAATCCGAAGTCACCTGGGGGACAAGCCGGTGGCATCGGGGCATGGCCTGTATCTTTGTCTTTGATGCTATAAAAATTAGAGCTTCATGCGCAATACTGTTAATCGCTAACAGTAATTTTATTCTGGTTTTCTCGTGTGCAACTTGGGGGTGCCGGGGCACGCTGCTGTCTTTGTCTGCCTCAAGGGCTGCCGTGCTCCTGCAGCCAGGCTTCGAAGCTTTCCCGCGCCACGTTGCGCAGGGCCGGGCGGAACGCGGTGCTGTTACTGAGGTACAGGCAATGGCGGATCACGGTGTAGGGGTTGAAGCTGCCCTGCGGGTTCTGTTCTTCAAAGTGCAGCTTGTAGCGTTTGACCACGGCGATGGTTTCACGCAGCAGCGCATTGAAACGCGCGCGCGTCATGCCGGGCGACCAGCTCTGGATGTCGTCCACGAAACTGTCCACCTTGTAGGGTTCGAACTCGAAATCCTTGAAGAAGTGGTTGGCAATCTTGAGGAAGGTGAAGGCGTTGAGCTCGCTGCCGGGGGGCGCTAGCTTGTCTGCCATCGGTGCTCCGGCTTCCGGCAGGATTTCGGCGGTTTCGTCGGGCGCCTCCAGCAACTCGGCTGCGGTGGCGTCGCGGATCTGGCGAAACTCGCGGTCTGCCAGCTCGAACAGTGCCGACAGCACATTGATGCGGCGCTTGAGCTGGCCAGGAATCGATTTCTTGTACTTGATCTTGTGGTCCAGCACGCTCCACGAGTCCTGGATGATGGTGCGCACCTGCAACTCGAAAGCATGGTCCGCGCAGGCGGCATGCTCAGGCAATGCCCGCCGGGCAGCGTTGAGCCGCAGGTCCAGGTGCAGGCCCTTGTAGCCAAACGAGGCCTCGGTGCCTTCCACGGCCGCTACCTTGTCGGTGACATCCATCACGTCAAAGTGCGAGCGCACCAGGCGGGCCACCTTGTCGAGCTCGTCTTCATACAGGCAAACCACGCGCACCCCGATCAGGTCGGTGATGTAGGGGGCAATCTCATAGGGCTGGTTGGCTTCTTCCAGCATCGGCCGGTACTTGCGGGTGAATTTACGGATCGACTCTTCCTTGTCCTTCACGCGCCCCTCGATCTTGGATACATCCACCTGCCCTGAAGGGGTCAGCAAGGAAGTGAGCAGGGCGACGAAGGACGCGCAGGCCTCCTGCAAACGGGGCAGATTCTGCGCATGGAAGGCATGGAAGCGGGTTTCTTCCCGTTCAAAGTCAAGCGATGGCATAGGGGGCTTTCGAATGCACCTGTACCCCGGATCGTAAGGCCGGCATGGCCCTGTGTGGCTGTCGGGGGCAGGTCTGTTGCCGTGTTTGCATATCGCCACAGGGCAGGGGCAGTTCGCGGGGACGCATACAAATACTTAGGATCGCGAACTGTCAGCTTGCCCATAATGGCGCCAAGCAGTCCGGGCGTGTGCGCGCCACGGGAATCAACGGACGGCCTGTCGTGCATTACAACCACCCATTTTTTAGATCCATGAGCCAGCCCCACCAGCCCGGCAAGCTGCCCGACACCGAAGGCCGCTGGCATCTGCTTGCACTGTTGGGCCCGGTGCTGGCGATTTTTTTGCTGGGGCTCACGTTCCTGTATTGGCAGGCCGCCGAGCGGGAGGCGGGGGCCAAAAGGCAGCAGGCGTTCACCGCCTCGGTGGCCCGCATCGTGGACAGCCTCAAGGACCGGATGGCCACCTACGAGTTGCTGTTGCGTGGTGTCAAGGGCTACTACGACGGCTCCAATGACATCGATCGCGACGAGTTCCAGGCTTATGTGGGGGCGCTGCGCCTGTCGGAAAGCCGACCCGGTTTGCAGGGCCTGGCGTATGCCCTGGACTTGCCGGCCGACCAGTTGGGCGTCCATACGGCACACATCCGCGCGCGCGGCTCTTCTTCCTACACCGTGCATCCGGCGGGCGCACGCGCACGCTACACGCCCATCACCCACATCGAGCCCCAGTCCAGCGACAACCTCAAGGTGCTGGGGTTTGATATCTCCACCGTGCCGGCCGCCCGCGAGGCGCTGGACCGTGCACGCGACACCGGACAACTGGCGCTGACCTCCCGGCTCCAGCTGCGGCAGGATGTGGGCCGCGATGCCGTCAGCGGGCTGGTCATGTACCTGCCCATCTACCAGCGGAATGCCGACCTGGCCTCGGTCGAAGGCCGCCGGCGCGGCATTGTGGGCTGGGTGTCGGCCCCTTTTCGCGTGCCCGAGCTGCTGCGGGGGATGGCGCAGCAGCTGGACTCGGACATCGACCTTGCCATCTACGACGGCGACCCGCAGGCCGGGGGCGGCCTTCTGCACGGGCGCGCGAACCTTCCTGCCGCCCCGGAAGGCGCGCCGCCGGGCCTGCGCGCTAGCCGCCCAATGGAGCTGGGTGGGCGCACCTGGACGCTGGTGATGCAGCCGTTGCCGGCTTTCGAGCAACGCTTCGAAGACCCGGACAACGGCCTGTTTGCCGCCATGGGCGCTGCCCTGAGCCTGCTGGCGGGCGGGCTGATCTGGGTGACGGCCACGGGCCGCGAGCGTGCCATGGGGCTGGCCCGCCGCATGACGCAGGCGCTGCGCAGCACCCGCGACGACCTGGAAAGCATCCTCAACGCTGTTCCCGACCTGCTGTTCGAGGTGGGGCTGGATGGGCACATCCACCACTACCGCGCGGCGCGTTCGGCGCAATTGCTTGCACCGCCCGAGATGTTTCTGGGCCGGAAGATGGAGGAGATCCTGCCGCCCGAAGCCGCTGCAGGGTGGCGGGTGGCACTGCAGGCGGCCCACGACACGGGCTATTCGAGCGGCCACCAGTACCACCTCGAACTGGGGCAACAGACCCACTGGTTCGAGCTGTCCATCGCCCGCAAGGAAAGCACCACACCGGGGCAGGAACCACGTTTCATCGCCTTGTCCCGCGACATCACGCAACGCAAGCTGGCCGAAGCCCGCACGCACCAGCTCGCTTACTTTGACGCACTGACCGGCCTTCCCAACCGCCGCATGCTGCTGGACCGCATGGACCATGCCCTGGCCTCGGCACGCAAGTCGGGGCAGGTGGGGGCCTTGTTGTTCATCGATCTGGACGACTTCAAGCAGATCAACGACGCCCGCGGACATTCGCTGGGGGACGAGCTGCTCAAGCAGGTGGCGCAGCGCCTCACGCAGTTGCTGCGTCCTGGCGACACCGTCGCGCGCACAGGGGGTGACGAGTTCGTGATGCTCGTCAACGGCATGGCAACCGACATGGAATCCGCCGGGCGCAGTGCCCTGCTGGCGGCCGAGGCCGTGCGCACGGCGCTGGAGGCGCCCTACACCATAGACACCCACCTGTACAGCAGCACGGGCAGCATTGGCATCACCCTTTTTCCCAAGCGCGGCGAGGAGGTCGAAGACCTGCTGCGCGAGGCCGACACCGCCATGTACCGTGCCAAGGACCTGGGGCGCAACCGCATCCGCTTTTATGAAGCCGACATGCAGGCCGACGTGCAGGAGCGCCTGGCGCTGGAGCAGGACCTGAAAAAAGCCAGCACCGACGGCCAGCTGGCAGCCTTCGTGCAGTCGCAGGTAGATGCGTTTGGCGCGGTGGTCGGCGGCGAGCTGCTCATGCGCTGGAACCACCCGGTGCGCGGCAATGTGCCGCCCAGCCGCTTCATTCCGGTGGCGGAATCCTCGGGGCTGATACTGCGCCTGGGCGACTGGATGATCCTGCAAGCCTGCGAGACGCTGGCGCGCCTGCACGCAGCGGGGCAGGATCTTTCAATATCGGTCAACGTGAGCGAGCGCCAGTTCCGCCAGGACGACTTCGTTGAACGCGTGCGCGACCTGCTCGCGCAGACCGGGGCCTCGGCGGCCCAGCTTATCCTGGAAGTCACCGAAAGCCTGCTGATCGAAAACCTCGACGACACCATTGCCCGCATGACCGAGCTGGGGCAGCTCGGCGTGCGCTTCTCGATCGACGACTTTGGCACCGGCTATTCCAGCCTGGCCTACCTCAAGCGCCTGCCCCTGTTCGAGCTGAAGATCGACAAGAGCTTTGTGCAGGACACACCCGACGACCCGAGCGACACCGCCATCGTGCAGTCCATCATTTCGGTGGCAAGGCACCTCAAGCTGCGCGTGGTGGCCGAGGGTGTGGAAACCCGCGCCCAGGCCGACTTTCTGGTCAGCAGCCATTGCGACTGCCTGCAGGGTTACCTGTTTTCCCGTCCCGAGCCACTGCCTGGATGGCTTGCGCGCCAGCTGGGCGGCGTGTAGGAACAGGTTCCAGGTTCGCGGGATCAGGCCTCTACCGGGCTGGCGTGCGCCAGGGCCATCACTTCGTGCGGCGGCAGGCCCTTGAGGCGGTGGTCGCTCCAGACCTGGCGCCAGCGGCGCGAGCCTGCCAACCCATGGCGCAGGCCCAGCATGTGCCGGGCGATGCTGGCCCAGGGCGTGCCGTGCGCAGCGGCCTCGCGCGCCATGTAGTCCACCATGGCGGCCTCCACGTCCTCGCGGGTGAGCGTGCTTTGCTGGGTGCCGTAGTACAGCGCATCCCAGCGCGCCAGCCACCAGGGGTTGTGATACGCCTCGCGGCCCACCATCACGCCATCAAGCCCCGCCAGCTGCTCCTGCACTGCTGCATCGGTGTTCAGGCCGCCGTTGATGGCAAAGGTCAGGTGCGGAAAATCGGCCTTGAGCTGGCGCACCACCTCGTAGCGCAGCGGTGGCACTTCGCGGTTCTCCTTGGGCGACAGGCCCTTGAGCCAGGCATTGCGCGCGTGCACGATGAACACCGTGCACCCCGCAGCAGCCACGGTGCCCACGAAGTCGCGCACGAAGCCGTAGCTCTCATCCTTGTCGATGCCGATGCGGTGCTTGACCGTGACGGGCACCTGCACCACGTCCACCATGGCCTTCACGCAGTCGGCCACCAGCTGGGGTTCATTCATCAGGCAGGCGCCAAAGGCACCGCGCTGCACGCGCTCGCTGGGGCAGCCGCAGTTGAGGTTGATCTCGTCATAGCCCCACTGCTCGCCCAGCCGCGCGCAATGCGCCAGATCGGCGGGCTCGCTGCCGCCCAACTGCAGCGCCACGGGGTGCTCTTCAGCGTTGAAGCGCAGATGGCGCTGCACATCGCCATGCACCAGCGCGCCCGTGGTCACCATCTCGGTGTACAGCAGCGTGTGCCGGCTCAGCAGCCGGTGCAGATAGCGGCAGTGGCGGTCAGTCCAGTCCATCATCGGGGCGACGGACATGCGCCAGGGGCTCAGTGTGGGTTCCACAGTCAAGACAGCAGGGGAAGGGGGGTTGCAGCGGCGCTTGGCAGGACACCGTGCCCTGGCAAAGCTGCAGATGAAAAGCCGTGATTATCCCACCGGTGCCGCGCGGGTGCCCGATGAGGGTTATGTATCAGAACGGTCGCCAGCGCTTCATCCATGAGCACTGGTAGCTATCAAATTTGATAGCTGCTGTCAGCGCGATCCGAATTTCTGGTACATGCCCTCGATGGCTTCGGCGAAATGCAGCATCAGGTTGTTGCGCTTGAGCTTGAGCGTTGGCGTCAGGAAGGTGTTTTCAATCGTCCAGGGCGTGAGCGTCAGGTGCACCGCGCGCGGCACGGCGTAGCGGGGGAAGCTGGCGGTGTTTTTCTCCATGCGCGCCAGCACGGCCCGGTGCACGCTGGCATGGTTCAGGCTGCCGGTGTCTTGCGGGTTCAGTCCCAGGTCGGCCGCAAGGCGCTGCCATTCATCTTGCTTGAGCACCGCCACGCAGGCGATGAAGGGGCGGTTCTCGCCCACCACAAAGGCCTGTTCCAGCAGCGGGTCGGCCAGCAGCGCCAGCTCCAGGTCGGCCGGAGGCACTTTTTCGCCGGTGGAGGTGACGATGATTTCCTTGATGCGGCCCTTGATGGTGATGCGGCCCTCCACGATCTCGGCCTGGTCACCTGTGCCCAGCCAACCATCGGGGCTCAAAACCCTGGCGGTGTCTTCGGGGCGTTTCCAGTAGCCTTGCATGACGATGGGGCCGCGCACCTGCAGCTCGCGGTTGTCGCCAATGCGCACCTCCACGCCGGGCAGGGCGCGGCCCACGCAGGCGGGGTCGTTGTCGTCGAGCGCATTGACCGACACCACGGGTGCGGTCTCGGTCATGCCGTAGCCTTGCACCAGGGGCAGGCCCAGGCCCAGAAAGCATTTGGCAATGGTGGGTGACAGCGGAGCGCCGCCACTCACGGCCACGCGCACGCGGCCGCCAAACTGCGCCAGCAGGGGCTTGGCCACCAGGGCGCGCAGCAGCGGCCAGGGCAGGGCGGCCATCCATCCGGCGGCCTGGCTACTGGCGTCCGGCTGCGGCGCGGGCAGGCCCTGGGCGGCACAAAACCGTGCCCAGCCCTTGTGCTGCGCGGCCTCAAACAGCTGCATCTTCCAGGGCGTGGGCGACAGCTTTTCGAGCAGCCTGGCGTGGATGCGTTCATAGATGCGCGGCACCGACACCAGCACCGTGGGGCGCACGGTTTTCAGGTCTTCGGCCAGCAGGGGCACCGAGCGCGCATAGGCCACGCAGCTGCCCGCGGCCAACGGCAGGTAGTAACCGCCCGTGCGCTCGAAGGTGTGCGAGAGCGGCAGGAATGACAGAAAAACGTCGTCCACCGTGGGGGCGATGCGTTCCAGCACCGCCTTCACGTCGCTGACCACGTTGCGGTGCGTGAGCATCACGCCCTTGGGTTTGCCGGTGGTGCCCGAGGTATAGACCAGGGCGGCCAAGTCATCGGGGCCGGGCGGTGTGGGTGCTGGCGCCTCGGCGGCCTGTGCCGCGCCGGCCAGCCATTGCGCCAGCGAGCCGACGGCGGGGCCATCGGTGGTGGCGGCAGACGGTGCGAACTTGGCATCTTCGTCGGTCACCACCACGGCGCGCAGCGCCGGAAACGCGGTGCCAACGTCCCGGATCTTCTCCCACTGCGCCGCCTGGCCCACGATGAGCAGCGAGGCCTCGCAGTCGGCCACGATGTAGGCAATGCTGCCGGGGTTGTCGATGGCGTGCAGGGGCACCGGCACGCAGCCCGTGGCCAGCGTGGACTGGTCGGCGCACATGGCGTTCAGGCCGTTGGGCAGCAGGATGGCCACGCGGGCGGCGGCGGGTAGCTGCAGGGCCGCCAGGGCCCGTGACCACTGCGCCACACGCTGTGCGGTTTGCCCCCAGGTCAGGCGGGTCCAGGCATGCGTGGCGGGGTCGAACGCGCGGTAGGCTTCGGCGTCGGGGGTGCGGGCAGTGCGGTAAGCAAGAAGCTGGGGTAGCGTTTCGACGCTGGCGAGATCGGGCGAAGAAGAGGTCATCAGGCGTGGATTGGTGCGCGGGCATGCCGCCGGGGCGCATGGCTGCGGGAAAACCCGAATCATCATACCGACTGCGGTGCAGAGGCTGCTTCGCGGTGCGCCACCGTGGTGCGGGTAGCGCGCCACGGGCCAGAGCTTGCCGGTGCGCGGCTGTGCCCAGTGCGTGCATTTACGGGGTAGATACGTCTGCATCAACACCGCTTCACGCAGAGCGCCTACAGTGAAAACATATTTCGGAGAGGGTCAATGCGCAATATTCAACGCTTTTTCGGGGCCTTTCTTTGCATCCTGACGGGGCTATGGCTGTTGGCCGAACTGATGACCTGGTCGGCGCCTGCCAATTTCTTCGCCTGGCGGGCGATACTGATGCAGTACAGCGGGGTGCTGGGCATTGGTGTCATGAGTGTGGCCATGGTGCTGGCCGTGCGCCCGGTGGTGTTCGAGCCCTACCTGGGCGGCCTGGACAAGATGTACCGCCTGCACAAGTGGCTGGGTATCTCGGGCCTGGTGATTTCGGTGGCCCACTGGCTGCTGGCCCAGGGCACCAAGTGGGCCGTGGGCTGGGGCTGGCTGCAGCGCCCCCGACGCGGCCCGCGCCCCGAACTGCTGGATGCGCCCATCCAGCAGTTCTTTCTGAGCCAGCGCGGCCTGGCCGAGAGCATTGGCGAGTGGGCCTTCTATGCGGCCGCGCTGCTGATGGTGTTGGCGCTGGTCAAGCGGTTTCCGTGCCGGTATTTCTTCAAGACGCACCGCCTGCTGGCCGTGGCTTATCTGGCGCTGGTGTGGCACTCGGTGGTCTTGCTCAAGTTTGACTACTGGGGCGGCGTGCTCGGCCCGGTGATGGCGGTGCTGATGGCCGCGGGCACGGTGGCGGCCCTGATGGTACTATTTCGGCGCGTGGCGGTGGGCCGGCAGGTGGTGGGCGAGGTGGCCGCCATCCGGCGCCATGAATCGCTGAACGTGGTGGCGGTGGACATTCTGTGCAAAGGCCGCTGGGCGGGGCACGAGTCTGGCCAGTTCGCCTTCGTCACCCTGCACGACGACGAGGGGCCGCACCCTTACACCATCTCATCGGCTTGGACGGGCGACGGGCACATCACCTTCATCATCAAGGCGCTGGGCGACTACACCCGCACGCTGAGCGAACGGCTCCACATCGGCGACGTGGTCAAGATCGAAGGGCCTTACGGCCAGTTCAATTTTCAGGGCGCGCACAAGCGGCAGATCTGGGTGGGCGCCGGCATTGGCATCACGCCCTTCATTGCCCGCATGAAGGCGCTGGCGGCACAACCCGATGGCAAAAGCATCGACCTGTTCCACCCCACGGCGGTGTACGACGATCACGCCATCGGCCTGATGACCCGCGATGCCGAGGCCGCCGGGGTGCGCCTGCATGTGCTGTGGAGCGAGAGGGACGGCCTGCTCAACGCGGCGCGCCTGACCGGGCTGGTGCCCGAATGGCGCGATGCCGATGTCTGGTTTTGCGGCCCTGCGCCTTTCGGCCGGTCGCTGAAAAAAGACCTGATCGCCATGGGTCTGCCCGAATCCCGCTTCCACCAGGAGCTGTTTCAGATGCGGTGACCCCCGCCTCTGCAGGCGCGGCGATGGCCATGCTCAGGCTGCGGCTTCCAGCCCCTGGGCAAAGTGCGCCTGCATGGCCTGGATGGTTTTCTGCGCATCGCGCGCCACCATGGCGGCCAGGATGGCGCGGTGCTCGTTCAGCGAATCCTCGATGCGCCCCTGCTTGAGCAGCGAGTTGTGGCGGTTGAGCTTCATCACCTTGCGCAGGTCGGCCACCATCTGGCTGCGCCAGCGGTTGTCGGCCAGCTCCAGCAGCAGCATGTGGAAGCGCTCGTTCACGGCAAAAAATCGCTCGCGCTCACCGGCGGCGGCCTCTAGCTCGGCATGCAGATCCTGCAACTCCTGCAGTTGTGCCGGGGTGGCGGTGGTGGCCACCACGCCGGCCGCGTCGCTCTCCAGCAGGCTGAGCAGGTGGTACACGTCGCGCAGGTCTTTTTCGCTCATCTCCGTCACATAGGCGCCACGGCGCACCTTCATCGTGACCAGGCCTTCGGCGGCCAGCACCTTCAGCGCTTCGCGCAGCGGCGTGCGGCTGATGCCAAATTCCTCGGCAATCTTGAGCTCGTCGATCCAGCTGCCGGGCTCCAGCTCGCGGCGGAAGATGCGCTGGCGCAATTGCTCCGCCACTTCAACATACAGTGCGCGGGGCGTGAGGGTGAGGGCAGACATGGGGTGGATTGTAAGCGGACAAGAATATTTTGAATGAATAATTATGAATGATGTAAACTCGCCGCCACATCGGGGCATGCCCTGAGACCGTCCAACGCCATCTTCGGAGAAGCCTTCGCCATGAGTGACAAACCCCACAACAACGCGTCCGAGTTCGCCGCTGCTTCGCTGCAGGCCTGGGCCAAGGCCGCCGCAAAGTCGGCCCCCGGTGGCGATGTGAATGCCCTGAACTGGGTCACGCCCGATGGCATCACCGTCAAGCCGCTGTACACCGCCGAAGACACGGCCGGCCTGCCGTATGCCAACACCTTGCCCGGCTTTGAGCCCTATCTGCGCGGCCCGCAGGCCACCATGTATGCCGTGCGCCCCTGGACGATCCGCCAGTACGCGGGCTTTTCCACCGCTGAAGAATCCAATGCCTTCTACCGCAAGGCCCTGGCCGCTGGCGGCCAGGGCGTGTCGGTCGCGTTTGACCTAGCCACCCACCGGGGTTATGACAGTGATCACCCGCGCGTGACCGGCGACGTGGGCAAGGCCGGCGTGGCGATTGATTCGGTCGAGGACATGAAGATCCTGTTCGACCAGATCCCGCTGGACAAGGTGAGCGTCTCCATGACCATGAACGGCGCCGTGCTGCCCGTGCTGGCGGGCTACGTGGTGGCGGCGGAAGAGCAGGGTGTCTCGCAAGACAAACTGAGCGGAACGATTCAGAACGACATTCTGAAAGAGTTCATGGTGCGCAACACCTACATCTACCCGCCCAAGCCCTCGATGCGCATCATCGGCGACATCATTGGCTACACGGCCAGGAACATGCCCAAGTTCAACTCGATCTCGATCTCGGGCTACCACATGCAGGAAGCCGGGGCCAACCAGGCGCTCGAACTCGCTTTCACGCTGGCCGACGGCAAGGAATACGTCAAGACCGCCATCGCCTCGGGCCTGGACGTGGACGAGTTCGCCGGGCGCCTGAGTTTCTTCTGGGCCATCGGCATGAACTTCTACCTCGAAGTGGCCAAGATGCGCGCGGCGCGCCTGCTGTGGTGCCGCATCATGAAGGAAACCGGCGCCAAGAACCCCAAGAGCCTGATGCTGCGCACGCACTGCCAGACCTCGGGCTGGTCGCTCACCGAGCAGGACCCCTACAACAACGTGGTGCGCACCACCATCGAGGCCATGGCGGCGGTGTTTGGCGGCACGCAGAGCCTGCACACCAACGCGCTCGATGAAGCCATTGCACTGCCCACCGAGTTCTCGGCCCGCATCGCGCGCAATACGCAGCTCATCATCCAGGAAGAAACCCACATCACCAACGTGATCGACCCCTGGGCCGGCAGCTACATGATGGAAAAGCTGACCCAGGACATGATGGACGCAGCCTGGAAGATCATCGAGGAAGTCGAGGCCATGGGCGGCATGACGCAGGCCGTGGACAGCGGCTGGGCCAAGCTCAAGATCGAGGCCGCCGCCGCCGAGAAGCAGGCGCGCATCGACTCTGGCCGCGACGTGATCGTCGGCGTGAACAAATACAAGCTGGCCAAGGAAGACCCGGTCGATATCCTGCAGATCGACAACATGAAGGTCCGCGAGGGCCAGATTGCCCGCCTGGAGAAAATCAAGGCAAATCGCGATGCTGCCAAGGTGCAGCAAGCGCTGGATGCTCTCACTTCTGCGGCCGAAAGCGGGGAGGGAAACCTGCTCGATCTGTCCATTCAGGCCGTGCGCCTGCGTGCCACGGTGGGCGAGGTGAGCGATGCCCTGGAGAAGGTTTTTGGGCGCCACCGCGCCGATACGCAAAAGGTGACCGGTGTGTACGCTGCCGCTTACGACTCGGCCGAAGGCTGGGACAAACTCAAGACCGAAATCAACGAGTTCGCCGAGAAGGAAGGCCGCCGCCCGCGCGTGATGATCGCCAAGCTGGGCCAGGACGGCCACGACCGGGGCGCCAAGGTGGTGGCCACGGCCTTTGCCGACCTGGGCTTTGACGTGGACATGGGCCCGCTGTTTCAGACGCCCGAGGAATGCGCCCGCCAGGCGATTGAAAACGACGTGCACGCCGTGGGCGTGAGCACGCTGGCCGCCGGCCACAAAACGCTGGTGCCCGCCATCATCCAGTCGCTCAAGGACCAGGGCGCCGACGACATCATCGTGTTTGTGGGCGGGGTGATTCCGGCCCAGGACTATGAACATCTGTACGAAGCGGGCGTGAAGGGCATCTACGGCCCTGGCACACCGATTCCGGCCAGCGCGAAGGACGTGCTGGAGCAGATTCGCAAGGCGGTGGCGTGACCCCTGCGGCGCTTCTCGATGGAGTGGTGCATGGCACGGCTGCGGTGCAGCGCCGCGCCATGTCTAAGGCCATCACCCTGCTCGAATCCACGCGGCCAGACCACCGCGCGCAGGGCGACGCGCTGCTCACGCAGCTGCTGCCCCACACCGGCAAGGCGTTTCGCCTCGGCATCAGCGGTGTGCCCGGCGTGGGCAAATCCACCTTCATCGAAGCGCTGGGCCTGTACCTGATTGGGCAAGGCCATCGCGTGGCGGTGCTTACCATCGACCCGTCCAGCACCGTCTCGGGCGGCTCCATCCTGGGCGACAAGACGCGCATGGAGCACCTGTCGATGGACGAGCGCGCCTACATCCGCCCCAGCCCCAGCAGCGGCACGCTGGGCGGCGTGGCCGAGAAAACGCGCGAGGCCATGCTGGTCTGCGAGGCGGCCGGCTACGACGTGGTGATTGTCGAAACCGTGGGCGTGGGCCAGAGCGAGATCGCGGTGAACGGCATGACCGACATGTTCGTGCTGCTGCAGCTGCCCAACGCGGGCGACGACCTGCAGGCCATCAAGAAGGGCGTGATGGAGATCGCCGACCTGGTGGTCATCAACAAGGCCGACATCGACAAGAACGCCGCCACGCGCGCCGAGGCGCAGATCACGTCTTCGCTGCGCCTCTTGGGCCAGCACGGCAACCCCGAAAACGCCCACCACAACGAAACCCTGTGGCACCCCAGGGTCGTGCAGATCAGCGCGCTGCTGGGGCAGGGCGTGGACGCCTTCTGGGCCGCTGTCACGCAGTTCCGCCAGCTGCAAACCGCCAACGGCCGCCTGGCCGCGCGGCGCGAAAAGCAGGCGCTGGCCTGGATGTGGGAGCGCATCGACGCCGGCCTCAAGCTCGCGTTTCGCCAGCACCCCCAGGTCAAGGAGCTGCTGCCCCAGCTGCAGGCCGATGTGGCAGCGGGGCGCATCGCGGCCTCCACCGCGGCAAGGCATCTGCTGCTGGCGCAATCAGGACAAGCGCCAGCGGCCTCAAATAAGTAGTAAACAACCGAATTCACCAAAGGACGACCATGCAAGACATCCTGGATCAACTGGAGAAAAAGCGTGCGCTGGCACGACTGGGCGGCGGGCAAAAGCGCATTGATGCGCAGCACGCCAAGGGCAAGCTCACAGCGCGCGAGCGCATCGAGCTGCTGCTGGACGACGGCACGTTCGAGGAATGGGACATGTTCGTCGAGCACCGCTGCACCGATTTCGGCATGGAAGGCAACAAGATTCCGGGCGATGGCGTGGTGACGGGCTACGGCATGATCAACGGCCGCCTGGTGTTCGTGTTCAGCCAGGACTTCACCGTGTTCGGCGGGGCACTCTCCGAAACGCACGCCGAGAAGATCTGCAAGGTGATGGACCAGGCCATGAAGGTGGGCGCGCCAGTCATCGGCCTCAACGACTCGGGCGGCGCGCGCATCCAGGAAGGCGTGGCCAGCTTGGGTGGTTATGCCGACGTGTTCCAGAAGAACGTGCTCGCCAGCGGCGTGATTCCGCAGATCAGCATGATCATGGGCCCGAGCGCCGGCGGCGCCGTGTACTCGCCCGCCATGACGGACTTCATCTTCATGGTGAAAGACAGCTCGTACATGTTCGTGACCGGCCCCGACGTGGTGAAGACCGTGACCCACGAAGAAGTGACGGCCGAAGAGCTGGGCGGCGCCGTGACGCACACCACCAAGAGCGGTGTGGCCGACATGGCGTTCGAGAACGACGTGGAGGCGCTGATGATGCTGCGCCGCCTGTACAACTACCTGCCGCTCAACAACCGCGAAAAGGCCCCGGTGCGCCCCAGCAACGACCCGGCCGACCGCATGGACCTGAGCCTGGACACCCTGGTGCCCGACAACGCCAACAAGCCTTACGACATGAAGGAGCTGATCGTCAAGACGGTGGACGACGGCGACTTCTTCGAGCTGCAGCCCGAATACGCCAAGAACATCATCATCGGTTTCGCCCGCATGGAAGGCCAGACCGTGGGCATCGTGGCCAACCAGCCGCTGGTGCTGGCGGGCTGCCTGGATATCAAGTCGAGCATCAAGGCCGCGCGTTTTGTGCGCTTCTGCGACGCCTTCAACATCCCGGTCGTCACGTTTGTGGACGTGCCCGGCTTCATGCCCGGCACCAGCCAGGAGTACGGCGGCATCATCAAGCACGGCGCCAAGCTGCTCTACGCGTACGCCGAGTGCACCGTGCCCAAGATCACCGTCATCACCCGCAAGGCCTACGGCGGCGCGTACGACGTGATGAGCTCCAAGCACCTGCGTGGCGACGTCAACTTCGCCTGGCCCAACGCCGAGATTGCGGTGATGGGCGCCAAGGGCGCGGTGGAGATCATCTTCCGCGAGGACAAGAACGACCCGGTCAAGCTCGCCGCCCGTGAGGCGGAATACAAGGAGCGCTTTGCCAACCCGTTTGTTGCCGGCGCGCGCGGCTTTATCGACGACGTGATCCTGCCGCATGAGACGCGCAAGCGCATTTGCCGCAGCCTGGTCATGCTGCGTGACAAGAAACTCGAAAATCCGTGGCGCAAGCACGGGAACATTCCGCTCTAAGAAGAACAAGAATCCAGGAGATCACACATGTTCACCAAAATTCTGATCGCCAACCGTGGCGAAATCGCATGCCGAGTGATTGCTACGGCAAAAAAAATGGGCATTGCCACCGTCGCCGTCTACTCCGACGCCGACAAGGAAGCGCGCCATGTCAAGCTGGCCGACGAGGCCGTGCACATCGGTGCCGCGCCCAGCCGCGAGTCGTATCTGCTGGCCGACAAGATCATTGCCGCCTGCAAGCAGACCGGCGCGCAGGCCGTGCACCCTGGCTATGGCTTCCTCTCGGAAAACGAAGCCTTTGCCAAGCGCTGCGAGGACGAGGGCATTGCCTTCATCGGCCCCAAGGCGCATTCGATTGCCGCCATGGGCGACAAGATCGCGTCCAAGAAGCTCGCCAACGAGGCCAAGGTCAGCACCATTCCTGGATACAACGACGCGATTGCTGGCCCCGAGCAGGCGGTGGAAATTGCCAAGGGCATTGGCTACCCCGTGATGATCAAGGCCAGCGCTGGCGGCGGCGGCAAGGGCTTGCGCGTGGCGTTCAATGACAAGGAAGCCTTTGAAGGCTTTGCCAGCTGCCAGAACGAAGCCCGCAACAGCTTTGGCGACGACCGCATCTTCATCGAGAAATTCGTGCAGGAGCCGCGCCACATCGAGATCCAGGTGCTGGGCGACAGCCACGGCAATGTGATCTACCTGAACGAGCGCGAGTGCTCCATCCAGCGCCGCCACCAGAAGGTGATCGAAGAGGCGCCGTCACCCTTCATCTCTGATGCCACCCGCAAGGCCATGGGCGAGCAGGCCGTGCAGCTGGCCAAGGCGGTGAAGTACCAGAGCGCCGGCACGGTGGAGTTCGTGGTCGGCAAGGACCAGGACTTCTATTTTCTGGAGATGAACACCCGCCTGCAGGTGGAGCACCCGGTGACGGAGTGCATCACCGGCCTGGACCTGGTGGAGCTGATGATCCGCGTGGCCGCCGGCGAGAAGCTGCCCCTTACGCAAGCCGACGTGAAGCGCGACGGCTGGGCCATCGAGTGCCGCATCAACGCCGAAGACCCGTTCCGCAACTTCCTGCCGTCCACGGGCCGCCTGGTGCGCTTTCAGCCACCCGAAGAGAGCATGTTCCAGTCCGACACCAGCAAGAAGCTGGGCGTGCGCGTGGACACGGGCGTGTACGAGGGCGGCGAGATCCCGATGTATTACGACTCGATGATCGCCAAGCTCATCGTGCATGGCACCGACCGCGACGATGCCATCACCAAGATGCGCGCCGCGCTCAACGGCTTCGTCATCCGGGGCATCAGCAGCAACATTCCGTTCCAGGCGGCGCTGCTGGCGCATCCGAAGTTCGTGACGGGCGATTTCAACACCGGCTTCATCGCCGAAAACTACGGCAAGGGCTTTGCGGCCGAAGACGTGCCGCACAGCGACCCGCTGTTCCTGGTGGCGCTGGCCGCCTACATGCACCGCCGCTACCGTGCACGCGCCTCGGGCATCAGCGGCCAGCTGGCCGGGCACGAGGTGAAGGTGGGTGAGGAGTTTGTGGTGGTGACGCTGGGTGCCGAGGGCCAGAACCAGCACCACGACGTGGCGGTGACCGACTTCGAAATGGAAGGCAAATTGCGCTCCAGTGCAGTTGCGGTGGGCGGTAAAAGCTATCAGATCAGCAGCACGGCAACCCTGGGGCAAATCCGCGTTCAGGGCCAGTGCAATGGCATGGGCTTCACGGCCCAGGTGGAGCGTGGTGTGGGCAAGAACCCGCTGGCGCTGCGCATTGCACACAATGGCACGCAGATCGAAGCGCTGGTGCTGTCGCAGCTGGGCGCACGGCTGCACCAGCTCATGCCGTTCAAGGCGCCGCCCGATCTGTCCCGGTTCCTGCTCTCGCCCATGCCTGGCCTGCTGGTCGATGTGGCGGTGCAGCCGGGCCAGAAAGTGCAGGCCGGCGAAAAGCTGGCCGTAATCGAAGCCATGAAGATGGAGAACATCCTCTTTGCCGCGCAGGATGGCGTGGTGGGCAAGATCATGGCGGGCAAGGGCGAGTCGCTCGCGGTGGACCAGGTGATCCTGGAGTTTCAGTGAAATATGCTGCTGGCGCTTGATGGGAAAGCGCTGAAAGCTATCAAAAACAGAGTATTCAAGGGCATTTCTCCATGGCAAGCACAATCACACCCCGCCCCTTCAGGGTGCTGGGCATCCAGCAGGTCGCCATTGGCGGCACCGACAAGCAGCGCATGAAAACCCTCTGGGTGGACATGCTGGGCCTCACCCAGACCGGCACTTTCCAGAGCGAGCGCGAAAACGTGGACGAAGATATCCTGGCCATGGGGCAGGGCGCTTTCAAGGTCGAGGTGGATATCATGCAGCCGCTCGATATCGACAGGAAACCCGCCGTGCACACCACGCCGCTCAACCACATCGGCCTGTGGATCGACGACCTGGCTGCCGCCGTCGAGTGGCTCACCGCGCAGGGCGTGCGCTTTGCGCCAGGTGGCGTGCGCAAGGGCGCGGCAGGCTACGACATCTGTTTTTTGCACCCCAAGAGCAACGACGAGTTCCCGATTGCGGGTGAGGGTGTGCTGATCGAGCTGGTGCAGGCGCCGGCGGATGTGATTACCGTACTGGGTTAAGGTATGGCCCGGCAGCACTGCCGAGCGCATGTGCCCGGGTTCGTGAAACACCTTTGGATGGATTGGGAAAATGGATCGACGGCAGAATATCGACCGACGCAGCGGACAAGACAGAAGGCAGCAAGAGCAAGGCCCACCGACCAGCTATGAGCGGCGCCGCGGGGTCGAGCCACGCCAGCCCGAATTGACCGAGCTGGAGCTGAGCGACGAAGAATTGAAAGCCCTGGGCTTCATTCCCGCCTCGCCCGACCAGCCCAGCCAGCCCAGCCAGCCCAAGTAAAGTCCGCCCAAGCCAAGCCCGTTATGCCAGTGGTACTGGCAGACATTTTTTCTTCTTCGCGCGCATTGATTTGCCTCGCCCCTGAAAGACCCTACATGCCCTCAACCGCCAACACCTCCACCAGCCAGCCCCTGCAGCTGCACCGCCGCGTAGTCCCTGCTGCAGCCCAGGGCCCCTGGACGGTCGATGCCATCCAGGACCTGCTTGACAAGCCCTTGATGGACTTGCTGTTTGAGGCGCAGACGGTGCACCGCCAGCACTGGCCCGCGGGCGACATCGAACTGGCGACGCTGCTGTCGGTGAAAACCGGTGGCTGTCCCGAAAACTGCGGCTACTGCCCGCAGGCCGCCGAGTTCGATACCGGCGTGAAGGCCGAGAAGCTGATGGAAGTGGACGAAGTGGTGCGCGCTGCCCAGGCCGCCAAGGATGCAGGCGCCACGCGCTTTTGCATGGGCGCCGCTTGGCGTGCGCCCAAGGACCGCGATATTGAAAAAGTCAGCGCCCTGATCGGCGCCGTGAAGGGCCTGGGCCTGCAGACCTGCGCCACGCTGGGCATGCTCGAATCGCACCAGGCGCAGGCGCTCAAGGATGCGGGGCTCGATTATTACAACCACAACCTCGATACCGCCCCCGAGTACTACACCGACGTGGTCAGCACCCGCGCCTACCAGGACCGGCTCGATACCCTGCAGCATGTGCGCAGCGCGGGCATCAGCGTGTGCTGTGGCGGCATTGTGGGCATGGGCGAGGCGCCGGTGCACCGCGCAGGGCTGATTGCGCAGCTGGCCAACCTGCAGCCGTACCCCGAATCAGTGCCGATCAACAGCCTGGTGCGCGTGCCCGGTACGCCGCTGGCCGACAGCGAGCCCGTCGATCCGTTCGACTTCGTGCGCGTGATTGCCGTGGCCCGCATCACCATGCCCAAGGCGCGCGTGCGCCTGTCGGCGGGACGCCAGCAGATGGGTGAAGCCGTGCAGGCCCTGTGTTTCATGGCCGGGGCGAACTCGATTTTTTATGGCGACAAGCTACTGGTGACGGGCAACCCCGATGTGGATGCCGATGTGCAACTGCTGGCCAAGCTGGGCCTGAATGGCCACCGCACCACCACCACCGAGACGGATGACCTGCGGGCACATGCGCAACCCCAGGGCGCTTGCGCCTGAACCCCGCGCACCCATCGCGATGCGCGAGCATCTGCGCACTCAGGCGGCATGGCCTTCGGCCATGGTGTCCCAGGCCTTGAGGGCTTCGGCGGCGTACATCAGCGACGGACCGCCGCCCATGTAAACACTCACGGCCAGCATCTCTTCAAGTTCGGCGCGTGTGGCGCCCAGCTTGAGCAGGGCTTTGACATGAAAGCCGATGCAGCCCGAGCAATGCTGGCTCACGCCAATGGCCAGGGCGATCAGTTCCTTGTGTTTGGCGCTGATCGCGCCTTCGGCCATGGAGGCCTGCGCCAGCTGCGCAAACCCGCGCATGGCGTCGGGCTGGTCCTTGCGGAAGGGTGCCAGGTTTTCATTGATGTTGTGTATCAGGCCGGCATGGTCAAACGTGCTCATGAAGGAATTTCCATCAAAAAAGGGGCAATGCCCACGGATCGGAAACAGCGCTGCCGGGGCCTTGCCCCTGTGCTGTGTCCGCGCTGTTATTTCTTCACGGGACAGGTGTTGGTGCCCAGCAGGGTGTAGGCAGGGCAGAAACGGAACAGGCCGGTGGCCAGGAGCACCACGCCCAGCCAGCCCCACCAGCCAACGGTGCCGGTGGCTGCCAGGGCGATCAGCACCAGGCCGGCCACGATGCGCAAGACGCGGTCAAGGCTTCCAACGTTGATCTTCATGATTTTTTCCTTTGCTTGGGGTTGCTGCAGCCCCCTCTGCGGGCCGTTTTGCGAAAAGGCGACGCGGCGAAAAACCGCTTCACCGGGTTACTCGAACGAGGGTGTCACGGGCTTCACCACGGGTTTGCCAGCGGCCAGCCAGGCATCAAACCCGCCGGCAATCGACTGCACCTGCAGATAACCCATGTCCTGCATGGCGCATGCGGCCAGCGCAGCGCGGCCACTGGTCTTGCAATACAGCACCACCTTGAGATCGCGCGATGTGAGCGCCGGCGTGCTGCTGAGCTTGAACTCCAGCATGCCGCGCGAGGCATGGATGGCGCCAGGCAGATGCCCGGCCTGGAATTCGTCGGCCTCGCGTACGTCGATCAGCACGTCGGCGTTGCGGATGGCCTGCTCGGCCTGGTCCATGGAGATTTCCTGGACGCGGGTCTTGGCTGCGGTCACCAGGTCGTGGGCGGTTTTCATGGCAGTTCCTTGTAGTGCATGGGAGTTGAAAAGGAAAATAGTAAACCTCAGCCGCGGCGGATAGGCCGCTGCAGCTGCAGCGACACGCTGCCCACCGAGCCGCCATTGAGCACCTGCTCGTAACCCTGTTGGCGCAGCCACTGCGTCGCCATGCCCGAGCGCGTGCCCGATAGGCAGCACAGCACGAGGGGCGTGGATTTGTCGGGCAAGGCCTGCGCGCAATCGGCGCCCAGGCGGTCCAGCGGCAGGTTGATGGCGCCGTCCACATGGCCGGCGGCAAACTCGCCGGGCGAGCGGACATCGACCACCAGGCAATGGGCCGGCTGTGGAAATGGGTTGAGTTCCATGGTGTCTTGGGGGGAAGGGTGTTACTTGGTGGCCGCAGCGTCCACGGTGGCGTCGTGCAGGGCGCGCTCGTCCAGTTGCCCGGCCAGCGCCAGCAGGCGCAGGCGCTCCAGCGTGAGGGAGGTGCGCAGCTGCGCCAGGGCCAGCTCGGCGCCTGCGGCATCGTTCTGGGCGTTGAGCAGATCGAGCGTGGTGCGGTCACCCACCTGTCGCCCCAGCTGGGTGGCGTCCAGGCGGGCCTGGCTGGCGCGCAGGGCGGCGTCCTGTGCGCCGGTGCGCGCCTGTCCCGCCTGCAGGCGCAGCCACGCTGCGCGGGTTTGCTGCGCCACCTGCTGGCGGGTGCGGTCGAGTTCGGCCTCGGCCTTGGCCTGCAGGTGCAGCAGCTCTTGCTCGCGTGCCCCGCGCTGGCCGCCGGTGTACAGCGGCACCGTGATCTGCACGCCCACCAGGTGCTGCTGGGCGGTGTTGCTGCCCTGGCCGTAGCGGCCCGAGCCGCTCAGGTGCTCGCGGCTGGCCTGTGCCACCAGGTCCACCGTGGTGCCTGCCCCGCGGGCATATTGGGCGACATCCTGGCGCGCAACCTCCACTGCCAGGGCCTGCTGGTGCAGGCCGGGGTTGCGGGCTTGCGCCTGATCCAGCCATTGCGGCAGGTCCGGCACGGCCGGGGTGGCAGCGAGGGCAGGGGCGGGCGCCACCTGCAATGCGTCGGCCGGCCAGCCGGTGGTGTCGGCCAGGGCGCGCTGGGCAATCTGCAGATCCACTTCGGCGGCCAGCACCTGTGCGTCGATGGCGCGGGCGCGGGCAGCCGCTTCGTGGGTGTCGGTCACGGGGGCGTCGCCCAGCTGGAAGCGGTCTTGCGCCTCTACCAGCGCCTTGTTCACTGCCACTTGCTGGCGCTGCAGCAGGCGAAGGCCATCCTGGGCCAGGGCCACGGCAAAGTAGCGTTCGGCGGTCTGCAGCATCAGGGCCTGTTCTGTGGCCTGCCATTGCACATCGGCCAGGTCGGCCGACAGCCCAAGCTTGCGGCCCTGGGTCGTGCGTTCAGGGCTGTACAGCGGCATGCGCGCTCCCACGCTCCAGCGCCCGCCCAGGCTGTTGTCCACCGAGGTATTGAACCCCACATGGGACGAGGTACCCAGGCCCGGCGCGGAGAACGAGGCACCGCCGGCAGAGGTCTGCGAGCCCATGGCGCCGCCCGTTGCCGTGGCGGCCACCGTGGGGCGCCACAGCGCGCTGGCCTGGTCGCGCCGCGTCTGGCCGGCCCGCAGCGCGGCCTGCGCCACGGCCATGTCGGGGTCGTGCTGGCGCGCGGCCTGCCAGGCTTGCAGCAGGTCGCCCGCCTGGGCGCCCGTGATGCCCAGTGCCAGCAAGGCGGCCCACAGGGGCTTGATGCGCATGGTGCGATCTCCGTTCAGTTGCCTGCCACCGCGCCCAGCTTGCGCATGATGGTTTCCATCAGACACCACCGGGTGAAACCGCTTTGCAGCAGGTTGGCGCCGACAAAGGCCGTGAACCACAGCCAGTTGGCGCTGTGGAAGATCGGGCTGCCGGCCACGCCCAGGGCCAGCGACAGCAGGATGAAAGAGCCGCCGATGATGCGAACGAGTTGCCAGGAAGTCATGATGAAGCTCCGTAGTTGAACGATGGGTAAAACAGCAAGAAGGGGCTACCTCGGGCCGGAGGGCTCCTGCAGGCGCTCGATGCCCAGGATCTTGAGCACGTATTTTTCGTAGATCGGGTCGGTGTTGCCGGACTTGATCTTGCCAAGGAAATATTTCTCGAAGGCGATCTTGCCCAGGTGCACCCATTTGCCCTTCTTGAACCAGTTGACGTTGCGCGGCGGAATCTGCGGCAGAGCCACAAAGGCCGCGCCGGTATCGCCCATGTCGGCCAGGCAGATGGCGTTCCAGGTGGCGGTGGCCGTGGCAGGCTTGCCCTCCAGGTCGGCGGCGATGTTGTGCACGATGGCCGAGACCATGGTCTCGATCATGTAGCCCGTCTTGGGGGCGCCGGTGGGCACGGGGGTCACCTCCACGGGCGGAATCGCCACGCACACGCCCGCCGCGAAGATGTTGGGGTAGGCCTTGCTGCGCTGGTGTGCGTCGATCAGCACAAAACCGCGCGGATTGCACAGACTGGGGACGGCGGCCACGGCATCCACGCCCTTGAAAGCGGGCAGCATCATCGAAAGCTTGAAAGGCAGCTCGTGCTGCTTGAGCAGCTTGCCCTGGTCGTCGAGCTGGTCCACCATCATCTTGCCGTCTTCCACGCGCGTGGTCTTGGCGTTGGTGATCCATTTGATGTCCTGGCCGCGCAGCTCGCTCTCCAGCATGCTCTTGCTGTCACCCACGCCGCCCAGGCCCAGGTGGCCGATATAGGGCTCGCTGGTCACATAGGTCAGGGGCACCTTGTGGCGCAGCTTGCGCTTGCGCAGGTCGGCAGACACGATGAAGGCAAACTCATACGCCGGGCCAAAGCAGCTGGCGCCGGGCATGGCACCGATCACCATGGGGCCGGGGTTTTCGAGGAACTTTTCGTAGTCGGCCCAGAAATGCTGGGCATGGTCGACCGTGCAGATGGAGTGCGTGTGGCCATCGATCGGGCCTGCGCCCGGAACTTCTTCGAAGGCCAGCCGGGGGCCGGTGGTGATGACCAGGTAGTCATAGGCCACGGTCTGGCCATTGGCGAGCGCCAGGCTATTGCCCGCCGCATCGATTGTCTGAACAGGGCTGGCAATGAAATCGATGCCCTTGCGCTGCAGCAGGGGGGCGAGCTGCAGCACGATGTCTTCCCTCTGCCGCCAGCCCACCGCGATCCAGGGATTGGACGGCACGAAATGGAAATAGTCCACCGCGCTGATCACGGTGACGCGATGCTGCGCGGGCAGCTTGCTGCGCAACTCATAGGCGGCGGGCATGCCGCCTATGCCTGCTCCGATAACGACGATGTGGGCCATGGTCTGTCTCCTGTGGTGCCTGGGTGAAAATCCGTGCAGATCAATGCGGCGCAGCCTCTGTCGGGCTGCTGCCAGCGGGGGGAACGGAAGAAACAGGTGCAGCGTCCTGGCCGTCACCGGGGTGGCGCACCTGCTTGCGATAGGCCGCGTAATACAGCGTGGGAATGACCACCAGCGTGAGCACGGTGGAGACAAAGATGCCAAAGATCAGCGAAATGGCCAGGCCATTGAAGATCGGGTCATCGAGGATGAAGAACGCGCCAATCATGGCCGCCAGCCCCGTCAGCACGATGGGCTGGGCCCGGGTGATGGCCGAGTGCACGATGGCTTCCTTGAGTGGCGCGCCCTCGCGCACCTGCAGGTTGATGAAATCCACCAGCAGGATGGAATTGCGCACGATGATGCCGGCCAGCGCGATCATGCCGATCATGCTGGTGGCCGTGTACTGCGCGCCCAGCAGGGCATGGCCCGGCATCACGCCGATGATGGTCAGCGGTATGGGCGCCATGATGATCAGCGGCGTGAGGTACGAGCCGAACTGCGCCACCACCAGCAGATAGATGAGAATCAGGCCCACGGCATAGGCGGCGCCCATGTCGCGGAAGGTTTCGTAGGTGATCTGCCACTCGCCGTCCCACTTGATGGCGTAGTCGCGCAGTGCGTCCGAGGGCTGGCGCACAAAGTATTCCACCAGCGGGCCGCCGCCCGGGGTCGGGATCTTTGCGATGTCGCCGCGCATCTGGAACATGCCGTACAGCGGGCTGTCCACCTTGCCCGCCATGTCGGCCACCACAAAGTTCACGGGCAGCAGGTCCTTGTGGTACACGGGCTGCTCGCGCACGGTGTCGCTCACCGTTACCAGCTCGCTGATGGGCACCTGCTTGCCCGAGGCGCCGCGCACCGTCAGCTGCAGCAGCGCGGCCAGGTCGCCATGGCTTTCTTCGGGCAGCTGCAGCACCACGGGCGCGGGGTATTTGCTGGCGTCGTGCAGGTAGGTGGTGGCTTCGCCCGCCAGGCCCGCGCGCAGCGTGCCTACGATGGCCTGCTGCGGTATGCCCAGCAGGGCGGCCTTGCGCCGGTCGATCAGCAGCAGCTTGCGCGGAGCGCTGGCGATGCTGTTGTCGTCCACATCCACCAGACCGGCGGTCTGGCTGAAAACGGTGCGCACGGACTTCGCCACCTGGCGGCGCCCTTCGGCCTCGGGGCCATAGATTTCGGCCACGATGGGAGACAGCACCGGCGGACCCGGCGGTACTTCGACCACCTTCACGTTGGCACCCAGGCGCTGCCCGATCTGCTGCAGGGCAGGGCGCACGCGCGTGGCAATGGCATGGCTCTGGTCCTTGCGGTGCGATTTGTCCACCAGGTTCACCTGGATGTCGCCAACGTCACCGCCAGCGCGCAGGTAGTACTGGCGCACCAGGCCATTGAAATTGATGGGGGCTGTCGTGCCTGCGTAGGCCTGGTAATCGGTCACCTCGGGCACCGTGGCGAGATACGTACCCAGTTCGTGCAGCACCGCAGCGGTCTGCTCCACCGGGGTGCCGGCAGGCATGTCCACCACCACCTGGAACTCCGATTTGTTGTCGAACGGCAGCATCTTGAGCAGCACCAGCCCCGTGGCGGGCAGGGCCACCGACAGCGCAATCAGCACGGCCACCCCCAGGCCCAGCAGGCGGCGGTTGCGGCTGCCGCGCTGGTCATCGAGCAGCGGCGTGAAGATGCGGGTGAACAGGGGGGTGATGCGGGCCGCCATGCCCGAAGGCGCGGCATGCGCCGCCGCGCCGGCTTGGTGCGCCTTCATCCAAAGGCGCGCCAGCCAGGGCGTGACCACAAAGGCAATCGCCAGCGACAGCAGCATGCCCATGCTGGCGTTGATGGGGATCGGGCTCATGTAGGGGCCCATCAGGCCCGAGACAAAGGCCATGGGCAGCAGGGCGGCAATCACGGTGAACGTGGCCAGGATGGTGGGGCCGCCCACTTCGTCCACCGCGCCCGGGATGATCTGTGCGAGCGTCTTGCCCGGAAAGAGCTGCTGGTGGCGGTGGATGTTCTCGACCACCACGATGGCATCGTCCACCAGGATGCCTATGGAAAAGATGAGCGCAAACAGCGATACCCGGTTGAGCGTGAACCCCCAGGCCCAGGAGGCGAACAGGGTCACCGTGAGCGTCAGCACCACCGCCGTGCCCACGATGGCGGCCTCGCGCCGGCCCAGCGCGATGAACACCAGCGCCACCACCGATGCCGTGGCAAACAGCAGTTTCTGGATCAGCTTTTGCGCCTTGTCGTTGGCCGTGGCGCCGTAATTGCGCGTTTCGGCCACCTCAACGCCATCCGGAATGACGGTGTTGCGCAGCTGCTCCACCCGCTGCATGACGGCGTTGGCCACGTCGATGGCGTTTTCACCCGGCTTCTTGGTCACCAGCAAGGTGACGGCGGGATATTCGCCGCCACCGCTGACTTCGGCCTTGCCGTGCCACACGTAGCGGCTCGCGGGCAGGGGGCCGTCGCTGACTTCGGCCACGTCTTTCAGGAACAGTGGCTTGCCTCCGCGCACGCCCACCATCAGCTCGGCCACGTCACTGGCCTGCGTGAGAAACGGGCCGGCCTCTACCGCCACCGCCTGGTTGCCGGCGATCAAATCGCCCACGGGCATGCCCATGTTGGCCGATTGCAGCGCGCTGCGCAGGTCTTGCACGGTGGTGCCGGTGCTGGCCATGCGGGCAGGGTCCAGGCGCACCATCACGGCCCGGCCGGGGCCGCCTACCGTCTGTACTTCGCGCGTGCCGGGCACACGCTTGATTTCAGACTCCATGCTGTGCGCCACGCGCTCCAGGGCAAAGGCGCCGGTGTCCGCATCCTTGCTGAAAAGCGTGAGCGTGACGATGGGGACATCGTCGATGCCCTTGGGCTTGATGAGTGGCTCCTGCACCCCCAGGTCGCGCGGCAGCCAGTCGGTGTGGCTGCGCAGGGTGTCATGCAGCTGCACCAGGGCCTCGGTACGGGCCACGCCCACCTTGAACTGCACGGTGAGAACGGCCACGCCAGGGCGCGAAACCGACATCACATGCTCGGTGCCCGCCATCTGCGAAAGCACCTGCTCGGCCGGCGTGGCCACCATCTGCTCCACATCGGCCACCGAGGCGCCGGGGAACGGAATCAGCACGTTGGCCATGGTGACGTTGATCTGCGGCTCTTCTTCGCGCGGTGTCACCAGCACGGCAAAAACGCCCAGCAAAAATGCCACCAGCGCCAGCAAGGGGGTGATCTGGGCGCTCTGGAACAAGGCCGCGATGCGGCCTGAAATGCCCAGGGCTTTCGGTGTGGGAGTATTCATGTCGGCCATCTCAGCGCACCTTGGCGGCTGCCTGCGGATCGGTGGCTACCTTGTCGCCCTGGCGCAGGCCGCTGAGCACCTCGATCTTTTCGCCGTCAACGCGGCCCAGGCGCACCTGGCGCAGCAGTGGCCTGCCCTGGGCATTGAGCACATAGACCCCCGTCATTTCCGCGCGGCGCACCACGGCGCTGGCCGGAATCTGCACGCGTTGCACGCCCGCCGCCGCGGGCACTGCTGGCAACCACAGCCGGGCAAACATGCCGGGCGCCGCACCCTTCAGATCTGGCGGCAGTGCCACGCGCAATTGCACGGTGTGCGTGGCGGCATCCACCGTGGGCAGCAGCTGGATCTGGCTGGGCTGCACGGTGATGCGCGCCGCCGCGAGCGCGGGAAGTTCGACTTGCAGGGTCTGCGTACCAGCCAAGGCTGCGGCAGCCATTTGCGGCACCATGGCGGTTACACGCAATGCAACAGGGTCATGCAGCCTGACCAGTGGGCGCCCGGGCATCGCCATGTCGCCCAGGGCCACGGGCACCTCGCTCACCACGCCGGAATAAGGGGCCTTTACGGCGTAGAAGCCTGATTGCGTCATCGCGGCCCCTGCCTGCGCCTGCAGTGCCTGCACCTGGGCCTGGCTGGCCTGCAGTTGTGCCTGGGCGCGGTCCAGCGCCGCCTGGCTGATGTATTGCTTCTGGTAGAGCTGTTTCTGCCGCTCGAATTCCTTGCTGGCCACCTGCATGCTGGCGCGGGCGGCATCGACCTGCGCTGCGCTGGCGGCGGCGTTCTGCGTGGCCGCCCGGGCATCGATGCGCAGGATTTCCTGCCCCGCTTGGACCGTGTCGCCGACCTTCACGCCGAGCGAAACAATCGCACCCTGCACCTGGGCCGACAGCGTCGTATCGCGCACGGCCTCCACCACACCATCCACGCTGGCATGCTGGCCTGCGCCAACGGCCTGCACCACATAGGCTTTGAGCGGCGCGGCATCTGCGGCCCAAGCGCCTTGCACGGCCATCAGGCTGGACAGAAAAGCAGCCGTAGCGAGTCGAGGTATCAGCATTCGGTTCTCCGCTCCGTGTGGGATGTATCTTGCAGTACGTTCATTATTTAACTAAATAGCTAATTAGTCAATTGATGTATCATAACCGCCAGTCTGATCCTTGCGTTGCTGGAATCTCCGGCCGTTCAGACCCAGGAGTGACTTATTTATGAAAGACATGCCCCCCCAAGCGCTGGAAGCGGTGGCCGGTTACTTTCAGGTGCTGGCCGAGCCCACGCGCCTGCGCATCCTCAATATCCTGCGAGACGGGGAGCGCAACGTGGGTGATCTGGCGCAAATGTGTGGCTACACGGCGGCCAATGTGTCGCGCCATCTGTCCCTGATGACCAAACAAGGCCTCGTCGCACGCGAAGGGCGGGGCACCAGCGTGTACTACCGCTTTGCAGACGAATCGGTGTATGCGCTGTGTGATCTGGTATGCGACAACATTGCCCGGCAGCTGGAACGATCGGCCGCCAGCAGGGCGCTGTTCACCGTGGCAACGGATTCAGAATAGCGAGCTGCGCAGGGGCAAGCGCAAAGCTGGCCAGGTTTTGCGGGTTCTTTCCAGGCCATCCGCAGGATGCTTCTGCATCTCGCGGGACCGTGGCAAGCGTCACGTTTGCGTCACGCGATGCGGAAACACCAGGGCAAAGCATGTATGCCCCTTGGACGATGTGGCGGTGACGCTTCCTCCGTGGGCTTCGGCGATGGCACGGGTGATGGCCAGGCCCAGCCCGCTGCCCTCGGAATCGGGATGCGCCCTGGCGGGATCGGCCCGGTAGAAGCGGTCGAACAGCCGCGGCAGCATCTTGGGGTCGATCTCGGAGCCCGTGTTTTCCACGGACACCACCGTGGAATCCGCGGTGTCCGTGATGCGGACCGTGATGGTCCCGCCTTCAGGCGTGTGGCGCAGTGCGTTGGACAGCAGATTGCTGGCGGCGCGGCGAAACATCAGGCGGTCGCCCTCCATGGCGCCATCGCCCTCCAGCCGCAACCGGATGCGCTTTTCCTCCGCGACGGCTTCATAGAACTCCAGCAAGGCCAGGGCGTCCTGGCGGGCCGAAAACCGCTCCTGGTGCGGAAGATCCACACCGCGCTCGGTCTTGGCCAGGAAGAGCATGTCGGCCACCATGCGTGCCAGGCGCTGAAATTCCTCTGCATTGGAGGCCAGGATGTCCCGGTAGGTGGCGGCGTCGCGCTTGCTGGACAGGGCCACCTGGGTTTGCGTCAGCAAATTGCTGATAGGGGTGCGCAGCTCATGCGCCAGGTCCGATGAGAAATCGGTCAGGCGCTGGAAATCCTCTTGCAGCCGGTCCAGCATGCGGTTGAGTTCTTGCGCCAAATCAGCCATCTCTACGGGAACGGCTTCTACTGGCATGCGCTCGCCCAGCTTCTGGCTGGTGACCGCGGCCGCGCGGGACCGCATCTCGCGCAGCGGGGCCAGCCCCTGGCGCGCAGCGAGCCAGGACAAGAAAGCGCACAGGACGATGGCGGCGGCCACATAGAGGGCCAGATCGCGCCGCAGGTCCTGTAGAAACTGCGCATGATGATCCGTATCGGTCGCAATCAGAACGCGCAATGTCGCCTGTGAATAGGCGGGCGTGGCCTCGAAACGCAAGGTGTGATAGATGCTGTTGCTGCGCTTCCAGGTGCCGAACGGCTCAACTTCCATCTTGGGCGCTGCCCGTGCGCTTTGCGCATCCGCAGGGAATCCTTTTGAATGGAAGAGAAGCTCTCCCTGCGCATTCGTGATCTGGGCATAGAGGCCGTGGTGGTAGCCCAAGGCCTCGTCCAGGCGCCTGCGTGCATCCTGTGCTGAAGGGGCATTGCGCAGGATATCCTCGATCAAATGCTGCTTGTCCCGCAGCGCGATCTGATCGAGCGTCACGAAATGCCGCCCGGTGGCGACCAGGAACAAGATGCCCAGGCCGAGCACGACCGCAGCGGCCACCACGGTGAAAAAGAGCGTCAGGCGCTGCGTCAGCGGGAGCCTGCCCCAACGGGCGTGCGACAGCACTCAGGGCTCCTCGGGCAGATCCAGCACATAGCCCATGCCGCGCACGGTCTGGATCAGCTTGACGGGATGGCCTTCATCGATCTTCACGCGCAGGCGGCGCATGGCAACCTCGATGACGTTGGTGTCGCTGTCGAAGTTCATGTCCCATACCTGCGATGCGATGAGCGAGCGCGGCAGCACCTCGCCATGGCGACGCATCAGCAACTCCAGCAGGCCAAACTCCTTGGCCGTCAGGTCCACGCGCCGGCCATTGCGGGATACCCGGCGGCGCAGCAGATCGAGCTCCAGATCGGCCACGCGCAGCGTGGTGCCTTCGCTGCCGGCATGGCCGCGCCGCAGGATGATGCGCACCCTGGCCAGCAGCTCGGCAAACGAGAACGGCTTGACGAGATAGTCGTCGGCCCCCAACTCCAAGCCCTTGACCCGGTCCTCCACCTGGTCGCGGGCGGTCAGGAACAGCACGGGCATTTCCAGGCCCCGGTCACGCAAGGATTGCAGCACCTGCCAGCCGTTCAGGCCCGGCAGCATGACATCCAGGATCACCAGGTCGTACTGGCCATGGATGGCCATGTGTAGTCCGTCGGCACCATTGGGCACCAGGTCCGAGCTGTAGCCCGCCTCGCTCAATCCCTGGCGCAGGTAGGCCCCGGTCTTGGGCTCATCCTCGACGATCAATATCTTCACGTGCGCGCTCCTTCGGTGTGCTGGTGTGAGAGTTTGCCGAGCTTGAAGCCATCTGGCATGGAGATAACAAAAATGTAATTTTCAGAACACATGGATGAAAGGATAGGTATTCCAGAATCTCTCCATCGTGAGATTTGAGATTCATCAAGAGGAGCCCATGGCCATTTCCCACCAACCACCAGCGTTGAGGGCGCTCACGCCTTGGACATTGGCGTTGCTTGCCGGAGCCGCCTTCGCGCAAACCCCCCTGGATGCCGGGGCATCCAGGGCCGTTTTGCCGACGCAGTTGCAGTATTCGTCGACCATGAGCGACTACCAAGCCTATAAGGATCAGCCGGTGCAGTCCTGGCGGCAGGTCAATGACCGCGTGGGCTCGATCGGCGGCTGGCGCGCCTATGCGAAGGAGGTCCAGACAGGTGTTCCCGCGTCCGCCCGGGATGCGGTTCCTGCGAACGACCCGCACACCGGTCATCACGGCGGAGGTAAGCCATGATGCGTTTGCGTGCCACACATGCCAGACTGGCGTTGTCCGCGCTCGGACTGGCGGTGCTGACGGGCTGCGCCAGCGTCAGCCTGGACCAGAACATCACTCGTGTGAATGACGAAGCGGGCAGCTTCACGGAGGGCCAGCTCGCCTTGGCTCTCACCCAGGAAGAGCGCGATCAGCGGGCGGAGGTTGCGCGGAATCTGCTGGCCCAGCCTCTGGGGCAGAAGGAGGCGGTACAGGTCGCGTTGGTGAACAGCCCGTCCCTGCAGGCGCTGTTGGCTCAAGGTTGGGCGGAATCCGCTGGCGCCGCGCAAGCGGGCCGGATTACCAATCCTATTTTCAGTTTTGAACGCATGACGGCCGGCCCAGAACTGGAACTGGCTCGCGCGCTTTCCTTTGGCTTGTTGGATTTGCTGACACTGCCGTCGCGGTACGGTGTCGCCAACCGGCTGATGGAGCAATCCCAGCTGCGTTTGACCAGCGAAGTCGTGGATCAGGTCACCCTGGTGCGCCAGGCGTGGGTGCGTGCCGTTGTCGCACAGCAATCGTTCAAGTATGCCAAGCAGGTCTATGCCAGCGCGGAGGCTGGAGCGGAACTGGCCAAGCGCATGCAAGCCGCGGGAAACTTCAACCGCATCACCCGCGCACGCGAGCAAGCCTTCTACGCCGACGCTGCCACCCGGCTGAGCACGGCCCAGCACCAAGTCACCTCCAGCCGGGAAGAGCTGGTTCGTTTGTTGGGGCTGGATGAAGGACAGGTGCAGACGCTCAAGCTGCCCGAACGCTTGCCCGATCTGCCCAAACAGCCACTGGACCCGCAGGCGATCGGATCGCAGGCGACTCGGGCGCGTCTGGATATACGCCTGGCGCAGTCTGCAATGGATGCTGCTGCCAAGGCACAGGGCTTGAACAGCGTGACCAGTTTCACGGATATCGAGCTCACCGGGCGGCGCAACACCACGTTCGACAATGCCGAAGGCACCCGCTCCACCGCGCGGGGCTGGGAGATCGCGCTACGCCTGCCCATCTTTGATTGGGGGGGGATGCAGCGCGCGTCGATGAACGCCCGCACCCTGGCGGCGGCGAACCAGCTCGAAGCCACGGTGCGCTCCGCAGGTTCAAACCTGCGCGAAAGCTACTCCGCCTACCGCACCGCGTACGACGTGGCGCGCCACTATCACGATGAAGTCGTGCCGCTGCGCAAGGTGATCTCGGAAGAGAACCAGCTTCTCTACAACGGCATGCTGATCAGCACATTCGAGTTGCTGGCCGATGCGCGCGATCAGGTCAGCGCCGTTGTCGCAGCCATGGATGCACAGCAGCAGTTCTGGCTGGCCGATGCGGCCTTGCAGGCTTCCCTGATCGGGCGCCCTACCAGCACCCGCTTATCCGCCACATCCAGCGCGCCCACCGGCGGCGATGCCGGCCATTGATGCAGAGACGATTGCAATGACATCCAGAAGAGATTTTTTCAAGTTCGCCGGGATTGCCGGTGGGGCTGTGGCGGCCAGTTCGGTCAGCCGCGTGGCCATGGCGGCCCTGCCCGAGCCGGTCATTCAGTCCAGCCCGAACACGATGGCTCCGCTCGTGCCCAATTCCGGTCGGCCGTACAACCCTGTGGTCACGCTCAACGGCTGGACCCTGCCGTGGCGCATGAACCAGGGCGTCAAGGAGTTCCACCTGGTGGCCGAGCCGGTGGTCCGTGAGATGGCGCCTGGCATGAAAGCCCACCTGTGGGGCTACAACGGCCAGAGCCCTGGCCCCACGATCGAGGTGGTGGAAGGTGACCGCGTGCGCATCTTCGTCACCAACAAACTCCCTGAGCACACCAGCATCCACTGGCATGGGCAGCGCCTGCCCAGTGGCATGGATGGTGTTGCCGGCTTGACGCAACCGGCAATCCAGCCGGGCGACACCTTTGTCTATGAGTTTGTAGCGCGCCGGCCCGGCACGTTCATGTACCACCCGCATGCGGACGAGATGGTGCAGATGGCCATGGGCATGATGGGTTTCTGGGTCACACACCCGAAAGCCAGGCACCCCTTGATCGACGAAGTGCAGCGGGATTTCTGTTTCCTGCTGAGTAGCTACGACATCGAGCCGGGGGCCGCGACGCCCAAGGTCGCGGAAATGACCAACTTCAATATGTGGACATGGAACAGCCGCATCTTTCCGGGCATCGACTCCTTGAATGTTCGCCTCCATGACAAGGTCCGCATCCGCGTCGGCAACCTCACCATGACCAATCATCCGATGCACGTGCACGGACACGAGTTCGTTGTCACGGGTACCGATGGCGGCCCCACGCCCAAAAGCGCACGCTGGCCCGAGGTGACCGCCGACGTGGCCGTGGGCCAGATGCGCCAGATCGAGTTCGTGGCCGACGAGGAGGGTGACTGGGCCTTCCACTGCCACAAGAGCCATCACACCATGAACGCCATGGGGCACAACATTCCCACACTCATCGGCGTGGACCACAGCGGCCTGGCCAGGAAGATCAACAACCTCATCCCGGACTACATGGCCATGGGCGAGCGTGGCATGGCGGACATGGCCGAGATGGAAATGCCCATCCCGGACAACACCATTCCCATGATGACTGGCCAGGGGCCATTCGGTTCGGTGGAAATGGGAGGCATGTTCAGCGTGCTCAAGGTACGCCGTGACCAGAAGCCCGGCGACTACAAAGACCCGGGTTGGTTCAAACACCCCGAAGGCACTGTGGCGCGAAAGTACACGGGCCCCATCGCTGAGCCTGCACGCTTCAGTGCCGAAGGCGGGCAGTCCATGCCGCGTGTTCGCAAGCCTGCAGCACCGACCGAAGTCAACGTACGCAAGCCGACATCACATGGCGAGCATTGAGCTTGTCTTTCATTTCTGATTTGGAGTTCATCCATGAAATTCACCTGGTCCCATACCTTCCGACTCTTCGCCATGCTTGCGTTTGCCACTTCGGGGGCCGCCTTCGCCAGCGGCAGCCATACGGGGGGCCATGACCATAATGGGGATGAGACGGCCATCGGCAAGCCCGGTTTGACCGCCAAGGTCCGCCGCACGATCACCATCGAGATGAGCGACAACATGCGCTACACACCGTCGAACATCCAGGTCAAACAGGGCGAAACCGTGCGCTTCATCGTCAAGAACGTCGGCCAGGTCAAGCACGAACTCAGCCTGGGCACCGAGAAGGAACTGCTGGAGCATCTGGAGCAGATGAAGAAATTCCCCGACATGGAACATGACGAGCCCAACAAGGTGACGTTGCAGCCTGGCAAGCAGGGCGACATCATTTGGCAGTTCACCAAGGCCGGGTCCGTGAACTTTGCATGCCTGATGCCTGGCCACTACGAAGCAGGCATGAAGGGCGTCGTCCGGGTGGGCCGCAAGTGATGGCTTCGATACAGCGCGCCCGCCCATAGATAAATAGATCCATCCATTCATACTTAGAGGACACCATGCACACCATCAAGAACATTCTTGCCATCTCCGCTCTTGCCATGGGCATAGCCATGCCCGTCAGCAGTTTTGCTCAAGCGACGATGGATCACGGCAAGATGGCGATGTCCCACGCATCGGACTCCATGACCGACGGCGAGGTGAAGAAAGTCGATCCGGACAACGGCAAGGTCACCCTCAAGCACGGCGAGATCAAGAACCTGGACATGCCCGGCATGACCATGGTCTTCACAGTCCGCGACAAGGGCCAGCTTGCCACGCTCAAGCCCGGTGATAAGGTGCAGTTCGTGGTCATCCAGGAGGGCGGCAAGATGGTCGTCACCGACATCCAGCCCGTGCGCTGAGCAAAGAAGCAACCACGCCGTGCCGCCGGACGCGGCAACCCCAGTCAACTCTCACAGCAGGAAGGAAGCATCATGATTCACATTCGCCACTCTCTGATCGGCCTCTGTATCGCCGCCGCCTCCGCAGGCGTATTGGCACAAGGTGCGGACGAGCACAAGGATCACCACCCGGCGGACGCTGCCGCCCCTGCGGCAACCGCGGTGCCAGCACCTGCCGCAGCACTGCCATCGCCGGGCCGGGCCATGGGCTCGGGTGACATGGCCGCCATGGACCGGCAAATGCAGGCCATGCAGGTCATGCACGAGAAGATGGCCGCCGCCAAGACGCCCCAGGAGCGCCAGGCATTGATGGCTGAGCACATGAAGACCATGCAGGACGGGATGCGCATGATGGAGTCGATGCAAGGGCAGATGGCATCGGGCCAGCCATCCACCGGCATGACGAACATGCAGCGCGATCCACAGATGATGGACAAGCGCATGTCCATGATGGAGTCGATGATGCAGATGATGATGGATCGCATGCCGACCACGCCAACCAAATAACGCATCCACTGAATTGGGGGGACACCATGAACCATCAACACGACGGACACGATTCACCCCCCAGCTTCTGGCGTTCTCGCTATGCCATAGGCCTTGTGGTGATCGGTGCCGTGGCGGCGTATTTCCTGTGGACAGAACACCTCGCGCACGTTGTCGGGGCGCTGCCTTTTCTCCTGCTTCTCGCCTGCCCGCTGATGCATGTCTTCATGCACGGCGGCCATGGTGACCATGGTCACCATGGCCAGGGCAAGCCTGGTGCGTCGAAAACTGCCGAATCACGCAAGGAAGGGGATCCACGATGAACCACACCGAATCTGCGTACGGCCTGTGGTCGCTGGTCATCATCAATTCAGCGATCTTCATCATGTTCGCTTTCAGCTTTTTCAAGCCTGCGACGGCCCGTGACTGGAGGACGTTTGGCGCATTCGCAGCCTTCATCGTTGCTCTGTTCGTGGAGATGTATGGCTTCCCGCTGACGATCTATCTGCTGTCGGGCTGGCTGCAAACCAAGTTCCCCAACCTGGATCTGCTCTCCCACACCTCGGGTCACTTGTGGTCCACCCTGTTGGGCGAAAAGGGCGATCCGCATTTTGGCGTTTTGCACATCGCCAGCTACGTTTTTCTGGGCTTTGGTTTCTACCTGTTGTCCACCGCGTGGAATGTGCTGTACCACGCCCAGCGTCGCCAGTCGCTTGCTACAGCAGGCCCCTACGCACGCATTCGCCACCCGCAGTACGTGGCTTTTGTCATGATTTTGCTGGGCTTCCTGCTGCAGTGGCCCACGTTGCTGACCTTGGCCATGTTCCCGGTCTTGCTCCTGATGTACGGACGTCTGGCCATCACCGAAGAGCACGAAATGCGCAAACAGTTTGGTGCTGAGTACGACACTTACGCCCAGCGCACACCACGGTTTCTCCCCCGCATGGGCAAGGCCCAGTCGAAAACTGACTCCGTGTCAAACAGATGATCTAGAGTTTTCCCCTGGCGGTACACGTTTCATTGTCTAGGAGTTTGAAATATGAGCACGATGGATCTGCAAGTCGAGGGCATGAGCTGTGGCGCATGTGTCAAGCACGTCACGCAGGCGTTGCAGCCGCTGGCGGGGGTCCGCGGGGTGGAGGTCGATCTCTCGTCTGGCCTTGTGCGGGTGAGCGGGGAACTGGCGCAGGGCAGCGCGCCTTTGTTGGTGGCCTTGAGGGATGCGGGCTACCCCGCGAAGCTGGCCACAGATGCGTCCACTCCCGTTGCCACCTCGCAGCCCAAAGCCTCGGGTTGCCACAACGGCGGAGCGGGGGGCTGCGGTTGCCGATAACGGCCACTGCATTCATTTCCGATCAACCGGGCGGGCGCGTCCGCGCCCCATACCTCTTGCGAGCAACTCTGAAGGAGCAACGCCATGGATCAGCCTGACCACAACGCCCATACGCCATCGTTTTGGCGCCGCCCCGCCGGTATGGCGCTGGCAACGGCGGCCTTGATCGCCGGTTTTTTCCTGCTGCGAGAGCACTGGGGCCATGTTCTGGGTTATTGGCCCTACCTGCTGCTGCTCGCCTGCCCGCTCATGCACCTGATGCACGGCCACGGCGGCCATGGTGGGCACGGCAACCATGCGCAGCCGCCCCGGCGCACCCACAACGACAAGGAATAAGCAATGGACACGCATGCACACCACCATCACGGCAGCCACCCCCTTGCCGAGCCAGCCCCGCCAACGGATCTGAAGGATCCGGTGTGCGGCATGACCGTTACGGAGCAGTCTGAACACCATTCGACGCACGAAGGCCGGCCCTACTATTTCTGTAGCGCCAAGTGCCAAGGCAAGTTCGCGGCGAACCCACTGCAGTACCTGGTATCTGCAGCGCCCGCGGACACCGCGCCAGAGCCGGCCGGCACCATCTACACCTGCCCCATGCACCCCGAGGTGCGGCAAGATCACCCAGGCAATTGTCCGAAGTGCCAGATGCGCCTGGTTCCGGAGGGAGATGCCGTCTCATCGCACGAACATGGCCACAATCCTCCCCATAAGCCGCAGCCAGTTGCGCCCGCGGACACCGCGCCAGAGCCGGCCGGCACTATCTACACCTGCCCCATGCACCCCGAGGTGCGCCAAGACCATCCAGGCACCTGTCCCAAGTGCGGCATGACATTGGAGCCCATCATTCCCCTGGACGAGGAAGACAACCATGAACTGAAGGATTTTCAGCGCCGCTTCTGGTGGACACTGCCCTTCACGTTCATCGTCACCATTCTTGCAATGTTCGGCCATCGCCTGGGATGGTTTGACCTGAAAGTGCAGACTTGGCTTGAACTGGCGCTGTCCCTGCCAGTCGTTTTGTGGACTGGCTGGCCATTTTTTGTACGCGGCTGGCAATCCCTCGTCCTGCGCAGCCCCAACATGTGGACCTTGATTGGTCTGGGTACGGGCGCGGCCTTTCTCTACAGCCTGGTGGCCACCCTGGCACCGGGCGTGTTCCCGGATTCGTTCGTCTCCATGGGGCGTGTGGCTGTGTACTACGAGGCGGCCGTGGTCATCATCTCGCTGACCATGCTGGGCCAGATCATCGAGTTGAAGGCCCGCTCGCAAACCTCTGCGGCGATCAAGGCGCTGCTCGGTTTGGCGCCCAAGACGGCACGCCGCATCAATGCGGACGGCAGCGAAGAAGACGTACCCCTGAACCATGTGCACGTCGGAGACCTGCTGCGCATTCGCCCCGGCGAGAAAGTGCCGGTCGATGGCATCGTGACCGAGGGCAGCAGCGCTGTCGATGAGTCCATGCTGACCGGTGAGCCTGTGCCGGTGACCAAACGCATTGGTGACAATGTCATTGGTGCCACGATGAACACCAGTGGGGCCTTGGTGATGCGCTCCGAGAAAGTCGGCGCGGCCACCATGCTGTCGCAGATTGTTCAGATGGTGGCCAATGCACAGCGCTCGAAGGCGCCCATGCAGCGCATGGCGGATGTGGTTGCCGGGAAGTTTGTTCTCGTGGTGGTGCTCATCGCCATTGCCACCTTCTTTGTCTGGGGTTTGTTCGGTCCGGAGCCTAGTTGGGTGTTTGGCCTGATCAATGCCGTCGCCGTGCTGATCATCGCCTGCCCCTGTGCGCTGGGGCTGGCCACGCCCATGTCGGTGATGGTCGCCACGGGTCGGGCAGCCACGCAAGGCGTGCTGTTCCGGGATGCGGGTGCCATCGAAAAAATGCGCGAGGTGGATACGCTGATTGTGGACAAGACCGGCACGCTCACCGAAGGCAAACCCGCCTTTGACACCGCAGTCGGTGCCGCCGGCTATACGGCGGACGAAGTATTGCGCCTGGCTGCCAGCCTGGACCAAGGCAGCGAACATCCTTTGGCAGAGGCCATCGTCAGCGCCGCACGCGCCAAAGGCCTGGAACTGGTCAAGCCGGTGGATTTCGAGTCAGGCAGCGGGATCGGCGTGCGAGGCCTCGTCGATGGCAAGCGCCTGGTGCTGGGAAACACCGCATTGATGGCGCAGGAGGGCGTGGCGACGGATGCGCTCAAGACCGACGCTGAGCGCCTGCGCAGTGAAGGCGCCAGCGTGATGCATCTCGCCGTGGACAGACAGCTGGCGGGCATCCTGGCCGTGACCGACCCCATCAAGGCCACTACGCTGGAAGCGATCAAAGCTTTGCACGCCAGCGGCTTGCGCATCGTGATGGCGACGGGAGACGGCCTGACCACGGCCAAGGCCGTGGGGGCCAAACTTGGCATCGACGAGGTGCATGGCGAAGTCAAGCCCGCCGACAAGCTTGCGCTGGTGGAACGGCTGCAGAAAGAGGGCCACATCGTTGCCATGGCCGGCGATGGCATCAACGATGCGCCTGCGTTGGCCAAGGCCGATGTCGGCGTGGCGATGGGCACGGGCACCGACGTGGCCATGAACAGCGGCCAGGTCACGCTGGTCAAGGGCGACTTGCGCGGAATCACTGCGGCGCGCGACATCTCCACTGACACCGTTCGCAACATGCGCCAGAACCTGCTGTTCGCATTCGTTTACAACGGCATTGGGGTGCCGATTGCGGCAGGTGTTCTATACCCGTTCACGGGGTGGTTGTTGTCCCCGCTGATCGCGGCACTGGCCATGAGCATGAGTTCGGTGTCGGTGATTGGAAATGCGCTGCGTTTGCGGCGGAGCAAGAAATGATGCCGTAGTCCGGAGGAATGATGAAAACCCCCACGCCACCACCAAAACCTCAGGCCTCTCCAAGCGCCAGGCCGCGGAGGGGGAAAGCAGCGATACAAAGGGAGCAACGCCTGGCGGAGGATCTGCAACCAGCCGTCCTGGACCATTCCGAGGAGTTGACGAAGCCTGCGGCACAGAATGCGTCCAGTGGCATGAAAGGAGCAACCGAAGCACTGTCGGCGCAGGACTTTTTTGACTACCAGCGGGACTTCTTTGAACGCTCCATCATGTTCTGGGACACGCTTCGCCAACGCGCGAACAACATGCTGGAGCACGAACGAGCCGGGTTGCCGCCGCTTTTGGACTTCAAGTATGAAACGCTGCTGGACGCGCGCAGCTTCGAGCGGCCGGTCAACTATGCACTGCTGCGCATCACCGAAATAGACGTGCATTGCTGGGACGACTGCGTCGATCCTGAAAAACCTCCGGTCATTGTTGTCGATCCACGCGCCGGCCATGGCCCCGGTATTGGCGGCTTCAAGCGCGACTCTGAAGTCGGAATGGCCATGCGTGAGGGCCATCCGGTCTATTTCGTCATCTTCTTTCCCGAGCCTGCCCTGGGGCAGACCCTGGCAGATGTGTTGCATGTGCTGCGGCGTTTCGTCGAAGAAGTGGCCCAACGCCATCCTGGCAAGCCTCCTGTGCTCTACGGCAACTGTCAGGCCGGGTGGGCGGTGACACTGCTGTCCGCCGACTGCGCTGGTCTGGTCGGACCGGTGGTACTCAATGGCTCGCCTTTGTCGTATTGGGCTGGCGAGTCCGGTGTCAATCCGATGCGTCTTTCCGGGGGGCTCCTGGGCGGCAGCTGGTTGGCGCATCTGACGGCTGACCTGGGCAATGGCCGTTTCGACGGGGCTTGGCTGGCGCAGAATTTCGAGAACCTCAAGCCAGAAAAGGCGATTTGGGAGAAGTACGCCCAACTCTTCACCAACGTTGACACTGAGCAGGGACGCTTTCTGGACTTTGAACGCTGGTGGAACGGTTTTTATTTCCTGAGCCGGGAAGAGATCCTCGCGATCGTTGAGAACCTGTTCATCGGCAACCAGCTGGAATCGGGCCTTTTCCAGATTTGCCAGGGTTGCACTGCGGACCTGAGGCGGATCAGGAATCCCATCGTCATCTTTGCTTCCTACGGCGACAACATCACGCCACCGCGCCAGGCGCTTGGATGGATTCCGGCTGTCTACCAAGACACCGATGATCTCCAGCGGGCCGGGCAGCGCATTGTCTACCTCACGAACCCGCACGTCGGCCATCTCGGCATTTTTGTGTCGGCCGGAGTCGCTCGTCTGGAGCACCGGGCCATCCTGGAGAGCCTGGCCGACATTGAAGCGCTGGCACCGGGCCTTTACGAAATGAAGATAGACAACCCGTCGGGTGACCCGGACTGTCATAAGCCGTCCTACCGCATCCGCTTCGAAACCCGTGATGTGGAAGACCTGAAAACCGACTACCCGCAAGAAGCCTTTGAGCGTGTGAAACAGATCTCGACATTCAACGAGGCGCTTTACCGGGCATTCGTCAGTCCCTGGGTGCAATCGTTCGCTACACCCTGGACAGCCGAAATGCTCAAGTGGCTCCATCCGATGCGCAGCAGCAGGTATGTGTTTTCAGAAGCATTCAACCCCTGGATGAGAGCGGTCAGCATGCTGGCCGAGCCGCTCGCCAGGAGCCGACAACCGCTGGCGCCGCATCACCCATTGATCGAGCGTGAGCGTAAAGCTGCGGAACAAGTAACCCAGGCGCTGGGACGACTTCGCGAAGGCCGCGACGCTGCGATCGAGCAAGCGTTTCGTCTGATGTTTCAAAGTCCTGATTTGTTCTTGAGCGTCCCGGGGACGATGGGCAAAACCGGAGACGGTGGTACAGGGCGCAACAAAGCGGACTGAGCCCTGAGCATCTGTGGTACTGCCGATACTGCGACCTGCGTACGGATGCCCGGAGCAGGTTAGAGAAGTCAGCCTGAGAAAGCTCCCCGCAAGCCAACCTTGGAGCCCATAAGAATGACGGTCATCGACATTCGAATTCAGCGAATCACGCAGCTTTACGACTCTCTGGACCCTTCGCCGCTCCATGAGAAGGCACTGAGCCATGCCGTTGAAAACTATATCGTCGACTGTGCGGGTGAGCACGGTCCGGATGAACCGCTTCGGCTTGTGGTTCATGTCCCGGTGTCCATTAAAGAGTACGAAATCGAAATCACGCGAGCGATCCACACACATTTCCAGGCGCAGCATGCGCAGTGCAGGCGCCGATATCGACGAAGGATGCGACAGGGCATGCGCTTTCTGTTCACGGGACTCACCGTTCTGGGGACGACCCTGCTTG
Source organism: Acidovorax sp. GW823-FHT02H02 (assembly GCF_058797075.1). NCBI lineage: Bacteria > Pseudomonadati > Pseudomonadota > Betaproteobacteria > Burkholderiales > Comamonadaceae > Acidovorax > Acidovorax sp. GW823-FHT02H02. The sequence goes on from NZ_JBXAJH010000016.1 coordinate 98,028, forward strand.
CACGTGCCTTGTTGGTTCATCCTGGCAACAGCAAAGTGCTTGTTGCCATCAGCGAAGGCCTGTTGATTGTTGGCTGGGTGGCGATGTGGCGCCCGATCGAGGTGCTCCTGTTCGAGCGTGTTGAAAACCACCAGAACATGGCGCTTTTTGACCGTCTTTCCCGAATCGACGTGGAGTTCGCCCTTGATGCGACTGCGTTTGGCACAGGGGAGAACAGTGGCGAAACCGGTGACTTGCGGACACCGGCCTTGTTGCCTTGACGGGTGCTCCTGTCCGTTGGTGGAACAACCCATCGGGCCCTCAAACGCGCCAATGTTCATCATGGGCCCCTGGGTCCCGTCCCAGAAATTCCTGACAGGAATGTAATTTTTGAAACACCTTTCCGTTAGCCGTCGGCTCGCAAAATACACAACGTGCATTCGCACAAGGCGGGCGGATTCAGATTGGAAGCGCAACATCCTGGATTTCAGTGGGCGAGGGTAGGGTGCTGCGTGAGGAAATTATGTTGGACACAGATTGGACCGAAGTGGTGGATCAGTTGAATGTCGACTTGCACTTTCCCTGTGGGGCGGTCGTGATGCCTGGCGTGCGAAATATGCTGCAGGGGGCTATGCAGGTCATCCACGGAGAGCGTCGATGAATGGCTACGAACTACCACCTGACGCTTCAGGCCTGGTCGCCGCGCTTGCTGTCGGTCTGGTGATTGGCCTGGAACGCGGCTGGCACGACCGCGAATTGCCGGAGGGAGGGCGGGTTGCCGGTCTGCGCACCTTTGCCCTGACCGGACTGCTCGGTGGTGTGCTTGGGCATCTGCAGCCAGTTTTCGGCGCCTGGCCTTTGCTGGGTGCGCTGCTCGGACTCTCCTTGCTGCTGACGGTGTCCTACGCCCGAAATGCCAAACTGACTGGCAACCTGAGCGCAACCACCCCGGTGGCGATGCTGCTCACTTTGGTCCTGGGCGCCTTTGCGGCACACGGCCACATCACCTTGGCGTTGTCGGCAGCGGTGATTGGCGCTGTGTTGCTGGACCTTAAGCCGACCTTGCACGGTTGGTTGCGCTTGATCGATCACCGCGAGTTGACGGCATCGCTACAACTGCTGGTGTTGTCCATGGTCATCCTGCCTTACCTGCCCAATACGGTCCTGGGGCCCTATGGCGCGCTCAATCCGTACCAGCTGTGGTGGGCCGTCATCCTGATTGCGGGCCTGTCGCTGACGGGCCACTTTGCCATGCGGATCACCGGCGCGCAAAGGGGTGTGCTGTGGACCGGGATTCTGGGAGGGCTGGCCTCTTCCACGGCCGCCACATTGGCCTTGGCCCGCTATGCACGCGAGCAGCCTTCGCTGGCCGGCGCGGCGGCTGCTGGCACGTTGGCCTCGTGCGGCGTCATGTTTTTTCGCATGGTCGTTCTGCTGGGCGTCATCCAGCCGAAGTTGGTGTCCACCTTCGGCAGCGCCCTGGCAGTCACTGGCGTGGTGCTGCTGTGTATTGCGCTATGGCGGTGGCGCAAACTGGACCGTACCGCAGTGGGGGAGGGCGCTATCGGCGCGATGGCGCCATTCGACCTTGGCACTGCGCTCGGCTTTGGTGTGTTGCTTGCTGTCATGAGTGTCCTGGTGCCCGCGGCAAAGCAGTGGCTGGACACCAGCGGCCTCTATGTGTTGTCGGCGGTTTCTGGCCTGGCGGACGTGGACGCGATCTTGATCTCGCTCGCTCGGCTGCATGGTGCCGGGGGATTGTCAACGGTGGCCACCGTCACGGCGCTCGGTCTCGCGACGTTGGCAAACATGGTGACCAAGGCTGGCATCGCCTGGACGACGGGTGGGGCGCAGGTCGGTAAATCGGTTGTTCTCGGCTACCTGGGCGCGATGGCGTGCGGAGCGGTCGTATTGGCGTTGAGCGTGACGCTTTCGTGAGCCTCACCAGCCACGTTTTCCGAATTCTTGTGTTTGAACAATAGGGATCACCGCTATGGAAAAGTCATTTCATCGTTTCTCTGAACTGTTTGCCCAGCTCGGCTTGCGCACGGGCGAGGCCGGCATTGGGGCGTTCCTGAAGGCGCATTCACCACTTCCGACCGATGTGCTGCTGGCCGATGCGCCGTTCTGGACGCCAGCGCAGGCGACGCTTTTGCGCGAAGAACTTCTGGAAGATGCGGACTGGGCCGAAGTCATTGACCGGTTGAATGTTGCCTTGCGTGCACCCAGGGGGCGGTCATGATGCCTGTGAGGAATCGCCTGTCGTTGGGTGTGGTACTGGTGTCTCTTGTGCTGAGCCCGATGGTTTACGCGCAAGAGGTCAAGCTGGGGTCGAGTGTCGAAGGGTTGCTGCAAGCGGCCAGGGAGCGAAACCCCGAAGTCGCCAGTATGCGTTTTGATGCGGATGCGGCAGCAGAACGCGTCGTGCCTGCGGGCGCCTTGCCGGACCCCAAGTTCCGAACCGAATTGCGTGACATCACGCGCATGGGGGCACAAAACCCCACCCTGCTGCCAGGGCGCGTGGGAAGTACCCGCTACCTGCTGATGCAGGATCTGCCCTGGATGGGTAAACGCGGTCTGAAGCGCGAGGTGGCTCAGTCGCAAGCAGAAGCCGCGAGAAGCCGTGCAGCAGGCACCTGGATTGAACTGGCCGGCAAGATCAAGACAACGTATGCCGAGCTCTATTACCTGGATCAGAACGAACGTTTGTCGCGCGAAATATTGGACCTGATGGCGCGGCTGGAAAAGGTTGCCCAGGTCCGCTACGCGGGCGGGCTTGCTGCGCAACAGGACGTGATCCGTGCGCAGGTGGAGCAGTCCACCATGCGCAACGAACTGATTGCACTGGACGCGGAGCGCCGCCAGCTCCAGGCCCGACTGAATGCTCTCGTGGGGCGTCCGACTTCGGAGTCTTTGGCGGCACCCGAGCAGATCCGTGCATTGCCGCCGCTGGAGCAAGTCAGCTTCGCGGCCCTGGAGGTGCGCGCCCGGATGAACAATCCGCTGCTGCGCACGGAAGAGTCCCAGATCAGGGCTGCCGAGAAGAGCCGCGAGTTGGCCTACAAGAACCGCTATCCCGACTTCAACGTCGGCATCTCTCCGATTCAGTACCGGGGATCGGTCAAAGAGTGGGAATTGATGGTCGAGGTGAACATTCCCCTGCAGCAAGACGCGCGGCGCGCCCAGGAGCGGGAGTCCGAGGCGATGTTGGCCGCTGCGCGCTCACGCCAGGAAGTTGTCACGAACCAGGTCTTGGCAGACCTTTACGCCAACGTGGCAGGTTTCGAGTCTGCCCGGCGTTCGCTGGCGTTGACGACGGACAGCCTCTTGCCGCAATCCGAGTTGACCTTCCGCTCGGCGCTGGCCGGATACCAGACGGGCAAGGTGGATTTTGCAACCTTGCTGGATGCGCAGCGCCAAATTCGCCAAACCAAATTGAATCAGATCAAAGCCGGAGTAGACGCACAGAAGCGGCTTGCCAGCATTGAAAGCATCGTGGGGGAAGAACAATGACAACAGGGTTCAAGGCAGGCGTGCTCTTGGCTATCGTCGCCGCGGGGTTGGCGGCGGGCGGTGGCTATTGGATGGGGCAGCGCCCATCCGAAGTCCGCAGTGGTGACCAGACTGCGTCGCCGGGCGCTTCTGATGTTTCCGCCAAGAAGGAGCGCAGGGTGCTTTTCTACCGTAACCCGATGGGGCTGCCCGACACTTCTCCCACACCGAAAAAAGATCCGATGGGGATGGATTACATCCCGGTCTACGAGGGAGAGCAGGAAGAAGCCCAAACCAGTTCCAACCAGATTCGCATCAGTACCGAAAAGATTCAGAAACTCGGCGTTCGCACCGAGGAGGCCATTCTGCGTTCACTGGACAAGGTGGTGCGATCTGCCGGACGCATCGAACCAGACGAGCGCCAGACCTTCACCATCGCTGCCAAATTTGAGGGTTACGTCGAGCGTCTGCATGTCAACGTCACAGGACAGGCTGTGAGCAAGGGGCAGCCGCTGTTCGAAGTCTATAGTCCCGAACTGGTGTCCGCTCAACGCGAGTACGCCATTGCAGCACAGGGCGTCGATGCGTTGAAGGATGCCTCGGGTGAGGCACAGCGTGGCATGCGTGAGCTGGCTGACTCCAGCCTGGCGCGGCTTCGCAATTGGGACATTTCGGACGAGCAAGTCAAGGCCTTGGCCAAATCTGGCGAATCCCGCCGCACGCTGACATTCCGCTCCCCGGTGGCTGGGATCATCACCGACAAGAAGGCCGTCCAAGGCATGCGTTTCATGCCGGGTGAAATGCTCTACCAGGTTGCAAACCTGTCCTCGGTCTGGGTGATCGCGGATGTTTTCGAGCAAGACATCGGATTGGTCAAGTTGGGGGGCAAAGCCAGGGTGCAGATCAATGCCTACCCAGACAAGGTGTTCCAGGGGGCAGTCAGTTATGTGTACCCCACCCTGAAGCCTGAAACCCGAACGGTGCAGGTGCGCGTCGATTTGTTGAACACGGGTGGCTTGCTCAAACCGGGCATGTTTGCCCAGGTGGAACTTCCGACCGCCAGCAAGGGCACTGTGTTGACAGTGCCGACTTCGGCCGTGATTGACAGCGGCACGCGCCAGATCGTCCTGGTGCAGCTCAAGGAAGGCCGATTCGAACCCCGCGATGTCAAAGTGGGCGCACGCAGCGACGACCGCATTGAAGTCATCGAAGGCGTACGCGAGGGAGAGCAGGTGGTAATCGCTGCCAATTTCCTGATCGATGCAGAAAGCAACCTCAAGGCGGCCGTGGGGGGCTTTGGGCACTCCTCACATGGGACCAAGCCGGACGCACAAGGCACCCCGGATGCGGGCAAGCCTGCTGCCTCCGTCGGGCACCAGGGTGAGGGCAGGGTGGATGAGTTGGATACCAAGGCCGGCATGGTCACCATTGCCCATGGCCCCATACCTACCCTCAAATGGCCCGCGATGTCGATGGAGTTCAAGGTCTCCAACAACGGGTTGCTGGCGGGCATGAAGCCTGGCGCATTGGTCGCCTTCGAGTTTGTGGAGCGTGGGCAGGGCGAATGGGTGATCACCTCCGTGAAACCCGTGGGCAACGCGGCGGCCAATGCGCACACCGGCCATAACTGACCGTCAGGGAACACCATGCTCGCGAAGATCATTGACTGGTCGGGAAACAACCGCTTCCTGGTACTGCTGGCCACCCTTTTTGTCATTGCCGGGGGGGTGTTCGCGGTACTGCGAACACCGCTGGACGCGCTGCCGGACTTGTCCGACGTGCAGGTCATCGTCTACACCGAATACCCTGGACAAGCGCCCCAGGTGGTCGAGGACCAGGTCACCTATCCGTTGACCACATCCATGCTGTCGGTACCCAAGTCCAAAGTGGTGCGAGGTTTTTCGTACTTTGGAGCGTCCTTCGTTTACATCATCTTCGAGGATGGCACAGACATCTATTGGGCACGTTCGCGCGTGCTGGAATACCTCAACTTCGCATCCAGCCGAATGCCCAAGGGCGTCACGCCGCAAATCGGCCCTGACGCCACTGGCGTGGGTTGGGTCTACCAGTACGCGTTGCTTGCCAAGGACAAGACCCTGGCCGAGTTGCGCACATTGCAAGATTGGTACCTGCGCTATCAGCTGACCAAGGCACATGGCGTTGCCGAGGTGGCATCCATTGGTGGTTTTGTCCAAACCTACCAGGTCACCGTCGATCCGGTGAAGCTTCGGGCTTATGGCATTCCGTTGGCCAAGGTATCACAGGTTATTCGCGATTCCAATCGTGACGTCGGCGGCCGCGTCGTTGAGATGGCCGAGACGGAATACATGGTGCGCGGCAAAGGCTATTTGCGTGGCGTAGCGGACATTGAAAATCTGGTCATCAAGGCCGAAAAGGGTACGCCCGTATTGATTCGAGACATTGCCCGCGTCGAAATCGCTCCCGACGAACGGCGCGGTCTTACCGAACTCAATGGGGAGGGTGAGGTGGTCTCGGGCATCGCCATGGCCCGCTATGGCCAGAACGCCCTGGAGGTCATTCATAACCTGAAGGAGAAGATCACAGAAATTTCGGCAGGGCTGCCGCAAGGTGTCAGTATCCAGGCGGTGTACGACCGATCCGACCTGATTTATCGGGCCATCGATACGCTCAAGCGAACGCTGCTGGAGGAAAGCCTGATCGTTGCCTTGGTCTGCATGGTCTTTTTGATGCACATTCGATCAGCCCTCGTGGCTATCTTGATGTTGCCCGTGGGTGTGCTGATTTCCATCATCGCGATGCGCCTGTTGGGCATGAATTCCAACCTGATGAGCCTGGGCGGTATCGCCATTGCGATCGGTGCCATGGTGGATGCGGCCATCGTCATGATCGAGAACGCCCATAAGCATTTGGAGAGACTCCCGCCCGGGCACGACGACAAGCAGCGAGCGCAAGCCATGATCACCGCTTGCAAGGAGGTCGGCCCGGCACTGTTCTTCTCGCTGCTCATCATCACCGTGTCGTTTCTTCCCGTGTTCACGCTGGAATCACAGGAGGGACGCATGTTCTCGCCGCTGGCTTTCACCAAGACCTTCTCGATGGCGGGCGCGGCGCTGCTGTCGGTGACGCTGGTACCGGTGCTCATGATGATTTTCATTCGCGGGCGCATCATGCCGGAGTCACGTAACCCGGTGAACCGATTCTTGATCTGGGCCTACCGACCCATCATCGGCGGTGTGATGCGCTGGAAGAAGGTGACCATTGCTCTTGCCCTGATGGTGCTGGGGGTGTCGTTCTATCCGGCCAGCAAGCTAGGGTCGGAGTTCATGCCTACACTCAATGAAGGCACCTTGCTTTACATGCCCGCTTCGCTGCCTGGAATGTCGATCACCAAAGCCGCCGAGTTGCTGCAAACGCAAAACAAGATCATCAAAAGCTTTCCGGAGGTGGAATCGGTCTACGGCAAGGCAGGGCGAGCCAACACGGCCACCGACCCCGCCCCGACGGAAATGTTCGAGACGGTCATCAATCTCAAGCCTGAGTCAGCCTGGCGGTCTGGCATGACCACCGACAAATTGATCGCCGAGATGGACAAGGCGCTGCAGTTTCCGGGCGTCTCCAATGCCTGGACCATGCCCATCAAGGCGCGCATCGACATGCTGTCCACCGGTATCCGCACGCCCATTGGCATCAAGGTCTTCGGCAAGGACTTGAACGAAATGGAACGCCTGGCGCGGGAGATCGAAACCGTAGTGAAAGCGGTGCCAGGCACAACCTCGGCATTCGCGGAGCGGATCACAGGCGGTTTCTATCTCAATATCGAGCCTGACCGCACGCAGCTGGCGCGCTACGGGCTGGCAGTGGGTGATCTGCAGGAAGTCATTGGTACGGCACTCGGCGGGGACATGGTCACTACCACGGTGGAAGGGCGAGAGCGTTTTGGTGTGACGGTGCGCTACCCGCGCGAACTGCGATCCGATCCGCAGCAGATCGCTCGCGAGGTCCTGGTGCCGACCATGGATGGAGCCATGGTGCCGCTGGGCCAGGTCGCGCGCGTGGAGGTGGCCAAGGGCGCGCCGGGCATCCGTACCGAAAATGGATTGCTGTCAGCCTACATCTTTGTGGACATCCGAGAGCGTGACGTCGGTGGCTACGTCGCCGAGGCGCGCAAAGCAGTGAACGAGCAGGTCAAATTCCCGCCCGGCTACTACGCCACATGGAGCGGCCAGTTCGAGTCCATGGAGCGCGCGGTGCAGAAAATGAAGGTGGTCATTCCGGTCACCTTGCTGATCATCTTCCTGCTCCTGTACCTGAACTTCAAGCGGTTGACCGAAACCTTGATCGTCATGTTGTCGGTGCCGTTTGCCTTGGTGGGCGGTATCTGGCTCATGTGGTGGCTGGGCTACAACATGTCGGTGGCCGTCGCGGTGGGTTTCATCGCGTTGGCTGGGGTGGCGGCGGAGACGGGTGTCATCATGCTGATCTATCTCGACCATGCTTGGGAAGAGATTCAGACCCGGCGGCGTGCCGACAACAAGGAGCCTGGCGTGGCAGATCTCTATGAGGCCATCATGGAAGGCGCAGTCGAGCGGGTTCGTCCCAAGATGATGACAGTCGTTGCCATCATGGCGGGCCTGCTGCCCATCATGTGGGGGACTGGCACCGGCTCGGAAGTGATGAGCCGCATTGCCGCACCGATGGTCGGTGGCATGATTTCCTCGACCGTACTGACGCTGGCCGTGATCCCTGCGCTTTACGCGATCGTCAAGCAAGTGGAACTTCGAAGAAGGCGCGCTTGATGCAATAGGCCTCGCATGCACAAGCAACTACTCGCCCGTGGCATCCGGGTAGGCAAAAATGGTTCTGAGGTGATGGCGGGCCCGATAGAAATGAGATCCAAACATGAAAGAGGGCGCCTGCACCTCGATGGTGTCGCACTTCAGCCGTTTTTCGTACCTACTTTCTGTCGCCCGGCTACCGCCTAGGGCTCGGCCGACGTGACATTTTCCCTTCAGCGGATGCCGGGTGACAGGATTAGTTGGATGGATGTGAATTTTGTTAGTTAACATAATATACATCGTATCTAGTCGCGCAGCGCATCGGGGCAAGGCGGTTTGACCCGGACACCCGCGCCCAGCTTGCCTCCCGCTTCGTCACCCTGTACAGAAACCTCGGCTGGAATCAGGCCACCTGCGCGAAGAATCTTCACACATCAGCCAGCGGACATTACATAACTGGGAAACCGGCCGGCACGACATCCCGTACACGGCCTATCGGCTGCTGCGGCTGCTGAACCGGATGGAGCTACCGGTGAGGCCTGGCGGGCTGGGCTAGCGCAAACCGCTACCATCCAAGCCATGACCATTCCTGCACCGGCAACTCCCTCTGCATCCACCATCCATTTCGGCCACCAAGGTCGGGTTTGCATCGTCACTGGCGGCGCACAAGGCATTGGCGAGGCCTGCGTCCGCCGTTTTGCGATCGAAGGCGCCAAGCCGGTGATTGTGGATGTGGACGATGCGCGCGGACAGGCGCTGGCGCAGGAACTGGGCGCGCTGTATGTACATTGCGATGTGGGTGACAAGGCCCAGGTGCACGCCCTGGTGGCCCAGACTCTGGCGGCCCATGGCCGCATCGACGTGCTGGTGAACAATGCGGGTATCTTCCGCGCTGCGGACTTCCTGGACGTGACCGAGGCCGACTTTGATGCCGTGCTGCGGGTCAACCTCAAGGGCTCGTTCCTGGTCGGTCAGGCGGTGGCGCGGGCCATGGCGGCACAAAATGACGGTTGTGGCGGTGGCTCCATCGTCAACATGAGCTCGGTCAACGGTGTGCTGACCATTCCTAATATTGCCAGCTACAACGTGAGCAAGGGCGGCGTGAACCAGCTCACACGCGTGATGGCGCTGGCGCTGGCCGACAAGAACATCCGCGTGAACGCCGTGGCGCCCGGCACCATCGCCACCGAGCTGGCCGCCAAGGCCGTTCTGACCAGCGACGAGGCCAAACACAAGATCATGAGCCGCACGCCCATGAAGCGGCTGGGCGAGCCATCGGAGATTGCCGATGTGGTGGCCTGGCTGGCCAGCGATGCCGCCAGCTATGTGACCGGCGAGATCGTGACCGTGGACGGTGGGCGCATGACGCTGAACTACACCGTTCCGGTTTGAATGCGCGGCCAGCCCACCGGGCCAAACCATGCGCCGCCCGCAATCGCCCAGGCGTTGACCGCGCCGTACAGCACCAGCGCTGCGGCTTGAGCGGCGAACACCGCCGCCAAACCGCCGCCCCAGTGCAGCGCCAGCCAGCCGCCGGTCACCGCAACAGCCAGGCGCACGATGTTGCCGATGACGGGCCAGAGGAGGCGCCCTGCCCCTTGCGAGGCAAAGTACAGAACCAGGCCCAGGCCAAAAAATCCATAGACAGGGCCCACGGTGCGCAGATACAGCGCACCCGCCTCCAGCATGGCCGGCTCGTTGTTAAACAGCGACAACCACGCGTTGGGAAACGTTGCCGCCCACAGGCCAATCGCCTCGGCCATCACAAACGCCATGGCTGCGCCGATCCAGGTGGCGCGTAGCGCCCGCTCGCGCTGGCCCGCGCCGATGCAGGTACCCACCATGGCCACCAGCGGTGCACCCAGGCCAAAGACCAGTGGCACCAGGAGATATTCCAGCCGGGACGCCGTGCCGTAGCCCGCAATGGCTACCGTGCCAAAGCCGCCCACCAGCGCGGTGGTGACGCCAATCGCCAGGTTGGTGGCGACGGTAGAGACCATGCCCACCAGCCCGACCCGCAGGATGTCCTTGAACAAGACCCAGCGAAACCGGATGTGCGCCAACGACGGCCGCAGCAGGCTGCGCGGCGACCACAGGTACACCGCCAGCACCACGCTGCCGACCAGGTAGTACGCCATCAGCGCGATGGCCCCGCCGGCGATGCCCAGGCCGGGCATGGGGCCCCAGCCAAAGATGAACAGCGGCGACAGCGGCACCAGCACGAAGGCACCCAGCACCGTGACATAGGCAGGCACGGCCATGTTGCCCGTGCCCCGGATCACGGCAGACAGCGTGTTGAACAGCCACACCAGAAACGCACCGGCAAACACCCAGCTGGAATAGACCAGTGCCGCATCCAGCGCGCCACCCGTGCCGCCCATGCGGGTGTAGAGCCAGCGCCCTCCTCCCACCACGCCCACCGTGAAGACCAGCGAGAAAACCGCCGCTATGGCCAGCGCATGCAGCACCAGCGCATCGGCATCGTCACGCCGCCGGGCGCCCAAAGCGCGGGCAATGGCCGACGCAATGCCGCCGCCCATGGCCCCGGCGGAGGTCATCTGCATCAGCATGACCACCGGAAACACCAGCGCCATGCCCGCCAGTGCGTCGGTGCCCAGTTGGCCGACAAAGTAGGTTTCGATGAGCCCGACGCCCGCCTGTGCCAGCATCACCAGCACATTGGGTGCCGCCAGTCGCAGCAGCGTGGGCGCAATTGGCGCCTCCAACAGCATGCGGGTGCGGGGGGTGAGGCCGTCAGTCACAGGACAGACCCCGTTGCAGGAGAACAGGCCTGGCACGCATCAGTCAGCATGGCCATGCGCTTGTACGGGTAACGCCGCCAGCAGATCCATGGATTCGTCCACCAGCGCATGCAATGCCATCACGCGCTCCACGCCCAGTGTTTCATTCAGCGCGAGTTGTGCGGCCTTCCAGTGGCGCTGCGCCTCGGCGCGTTTGTCGCGGCCGGTGTCGGTGATGTGGGCCAGGCGGCTGCGGGCATCGGCGCCCGCTTCCAGCGTGACCCAACCGGCATCCACCAGCGGGCGCAGGTTGCGCGTCAACGTCGAGGCGTCCATCTTCATAGCCACCGCCAGGTCGCCCGGGCGGATCGGGCCCAGCTTGAGCACGTGCGACAGCAGCGAATACTGCGTGGTCTTGAGCCCGCATTGGGCCATTTCGGCGTCGTAGTGGTTGGCCACGCGGCGCATCAGCTGGCGCAGCTTGAAGTTGGTGCAGCCCTGCGGCAGCACGGGGGCCAGGGGCGATGGTTCGGCTTGCATGGATTTCATTGTATCTGCAATAATTGCATATGCAACTCATGTGTTTCAACCACACCACCGGCCCGTACACCCCATGACCCAGCACAACCACCTTGAACACTGGCTCGCGCAGGAGCGCGACATCCTTGCCACACTGGATGCAGGCCCCGGCCCGGGTGTGGCCCGCCGTGACCAGATTGCCCACCTGACCGGCCTGCAGCAAATGCAAGCCATGCTGCGTGGCGAACTGCCCTATGCCGCCATTGCCAAGACGCTGGACTTTTTGATCGTGGACGTGGGCGAAGGTACGGCCACCTTCCAGGGCACGCCCCGCGTGGAGCACTTCAACCCCATGGGCACCGTGCACGGGGGCTGGTTTGCCACCCTGCTCGATTCGGCCCTGGGCTGCGCCGTGCACACGCGCATGGAGCCCGGGCGTGGCTACACCACGGCCGAGCTGGGCATCAACCTGGTCAAGGCCATCACACCCAAGGTGCAGCGCGTGCGCGCCGAGGGCCGCGTGATCCACGCGGGCCGCCAGTTGGCCACGGCCGAAGCGCGCCTGGTGGGGCCCGACGGCACGCTTTACGCCCACGCCACCACCACCTGCCTCGTTTTCGACTTGCCGGCACAATCGAAGGCATGAAATTCCTCCACACCATGCTGCGCGTTGGCAACCTTCAACGCTCGATTGATTTCTACACCCAGGTGCTGGGCATGCAACTGCTGCGCCAGTCCGAGAACCCCGAGTACAAATACTCGCTGGCGTTTCTGGGCTTCGAGGGCGGCAATCCCGGCCAGGCCGAGATCGAGCTGACCTACAACTGGGGCGTGGAAAGCTACGAGATGGGTACGGCCTACGGCCACATCGCACTGGGCGTTCCGGATGCCTATGCCGCGTGCGAGAAGATCAAGGCCTCGGGCGGCAACGTGACGCGCGAAGCAGGCCCGGTCAAGGGCGGCACCACGGTGATCGCGTTTGTAACGGACCCCGATGGCTACAAGATTGAGCTGATCCAGCGCGCCGAGGGCACGGGCGGCGCTGGTTTGCGCTAATCCTTCACTATCAAATAAATAGCTGGTAGCGCTTTACCCATAAAAGATAGCGGCATTTTTATCCATAAAAAAACCCGGCAATGCCGGGTTTTTTTCAACGCAAGCGCTCGGTCACTGGGCGCTCAGTGCCACTTCCACACGACGGGCTTCGGCGTTGCTGCCGCTGGCGGTGGTTTCCTCGGGCTTCTTCAGTTCGATCTTGTCTTCCGCCACGCCCAGGGCCTTGAGCGCGTCGCGCACGGCAAAGGCGCGTTGCTTGGCCAGCTCGACATTCAGTGCGGCATCGCCCGTGGCATCGTGGAATCCCGAAACCACAGCCGTCTTGCCTTCGGACACACCCTTGACCACATCGGCCAGGGCTTCGTTGGCACCCGTGGCCAGGTCGGCCTTGGCGCTGGCAAAGTAGAACTTCACCACGCCGTTTTCCACGCGCACGCTGGCGCCGTCGGTGGCCGCTGCGTCAGCGGCAGGTGCTGCTGGCGCGTTGCTAGCTATTGCGGTTGCAGCGGGCTTGGGTGCTGTCGAGCCGCCCACGCGCTTGACCACCACGGTGCCCACGACCACGGAAATCAGCAGTGCAATCAGCGCAATCAGGAAACCGAGGGCAAAACGTTCTTGGCTGTCGTCGTCAGACATGGGAAATCCTCGTAAAAATGGTGGTGCCAGTGGCGCGCAACCCGCAAGGCGGCGCACCCGGCCTGTTGAAACAAAGCCTTGAATTGTAGAGTGAACGCATGACGAATCTGCCCGCCCCCCTGCGAGATCCGGCACCCATGCTGGAGCGCGCCCTGATGGACTGGGGTGGCCACGAGGATCTGTGGGTGTTTGGCTATGGCTCGCTCATCTGGCGCCCGGATTTTGACTACGCAGAGCGCAGAGCCGCCAAGGTGCACGGCTGGCACCGCGCACTCAAGATGTGGAGCCGCGTCAACCGGGGCACGCCCGAATGCCCGGGCCTGGTGTTTGGCATGCTCTCGGGCGGTAGCTGCCGGGGCATGGTATTCCGTGTGGACAAGGCGCATGCCCCGCAGGTCCTGACCAACCTGTGGCAGCGCGAGATGGTCACCGCCGTGTACGACCCGCGCTGGCTGGCCTGCCAGACCCCGCACGGCCCTGTGCGCGCCCTCGCCTTCACCCTGTCGCGCAAGAGCCCCAATCACACCGGCGTGCTGCCCGACCACGAATACCGCCGCATTTTCGAGCAGGCCAGCGGGCGCTTTGGCACCACGCGCGACTATGCGCAGACCACCCATGACGAGTTGCTCCGGCATGGCATCCAGGACCAGGCCCTGGCCCGTCTGATTGCACTGACACACCGTCGGTGCTGAACCCAGGCCTCCCTCGATAAGGGGCTCTGGCGCCGTTGCATCCGCCGGGGATGGCAGTTGTAGTTCTTTACCGCCAGATGGAGAATGCGCCACGGGGCACGATGGCGCTGGCTGGCGGCGCCTGTGGCAGGTACCCCAGCCTGTGAGTGCCGGTGCTTACCGTCAACCTTCTTCAGGAGTCTCAGGCATGTCCTTGCAAACCGTTTTTATATCGGCCGCCCTGGTGGCCTCTTTGGCGGGCTGCGCCGCCTATTCCGCGGGTCCGAGCGCCACCGCCCAACTCCAACCCACGCGCGGCAACACCGCAGCCGGCACGGTGACGTTTGTCCAGTCGGGCGAGGTGGTCAAAGTGTCGGGCACCATCAAAGGCCTCAAGCCGGGCGCCGAACATGGTTTTCATATTCATGAAAAAGGCGACTGCTCCAGCGGCGACGGCATGGGCACCGGCGGCCACTTCAACCCGGGCGGCAAGCCGCACGGCCACCATGGCATGGGCGAGCACCACACGGGTGACCTGCCCAGCCTCAAGGCCGATGCCGATGGCGTGGCGACGTTCCGCTTTGAATCGCGCACGATACGCGTGGGCAGCAGCGCCAACGACATCGTCGGCAAGGGCCTGATCGTGCACCGCGACCCCGATGACTACCAGACCCAGCCCACCGGCAATGCAGGTCCGCGCCTGGCCTGCGCCGTGATCACGGCAAAGTAAACGCACCGCTACGGGCGCGCTGCCAGCAACTGCGCGGCGCGCTCCAAGTCCTGCACGGTGTCCACGTCGGTCACCGCGCCCACGTCTTCCACATCCATCCACCGCACCATGCCCTGCTGTGCCTGCTGGCGCACCACGCTCGCGGCGCCCTGCTCGCCCGCCAGGGCCAGCAGCCCGGACAGGCATGGCGCCGCAAAACCCACGGGGTGGCCGCGCTCACCCTGGTGCACCGGCACCGCCACGGCGCAGTCCGCCAGGGCGGCGGCGATTGCGCGCAGGGTGTCGGGCTGGACCAGCGGCAGATCCCCGGGCAGCACCAGCCAGCCGGGGGCACCTGCCGTGGCGCGCACCGCTGCGGCAATCGAATCACCCATGCCGGGGTGGCCTGCATCCTCCAGATGCCAGGGCAAGCCACTGGCGTGCACGGCGGCCAGCGTGTGCTCCAGCACCGTTCGCCCCGCCAGCGGTGCGCGCAGCTTGTGCACGACGCCGCCCGATGCGGCAAAGCGCTCGCCCCGACCCGAGGCCAGTACCAGCACCACGGGCTGCGCAACGGAGGGGGGGCGGTTTTCTCCTGCCATCACGCCAGCTTGAACGGCAGCTCGCGCGGCGTCTTGCCCGTGATCTGGGCAATGGCGTTGGCAAACGCCGGCGCCAGCGGTGGCAGGCCGGGTTCACCCATGCCGGTGGGTGGGTCGGCGCTGGGCACGATGTGCACGGTCACCTGTGGCATGTCGGTGATGCGCGGCACGGCGTAGTCGCCAAAGTTGCTCTGTTCCACCACACCGTCCTTGAGGGTGATGGCGGCGCCCGGCAGGCACATGCCCAGGCCCATCAGCGCGGCGCCTTGCACCTGGGCTTCCACGCTTTTCGGGTTGACCGCCAGGTTGCAGTGCACGCCGGCGGTAATGCTGTGCAATTTGGGTGTGCCGTCTTTCACCGAGGCCTCGACCACATAGGCCACCACGGAACTGAACGACTCGTGCACCGCCACGCCCCAGGCGCGGCCGGCGGCCAGCTTTTTCTTGCCATAGCCCGACTGGGCCACGGCCAGTTGCAGCGCTGCCTTGTGGCGCGGGTGCTTGTCGCCCATCAGGGCCAGGCGGTAGGCCACGGGGTCTTGCTTTGCCGCCCGGGCCACTTCGTCGATCAGCGTCTCCATGGCGTAGGCCGTGTGGGTGGAGCCCACGCTGCGCCACCAGAGCACGGGCACGTTCACATCGGGGTGGTGCACCGACAGCTTCATGGGCACGCCGTAGGGCTCTTTCATGCCCTCGACGGCTGTTGCGTCGATGCCGTTCTTGACCATGAAAGCCTCGAACGGCGAGCCCTTGGTGATGGACTGGCCGACGATGGTGTGGTCCCACGCCAAAATCCTGCCCTTGGCGTCAAAGCCGATCTCGGCGCGGTGCACATGCATGGGGCGGTAGTAGCCGCCCTGGATGTCGTCCTCGCGGCTCCACAGGGTGCGCACCGGCGCGCTGAGGCCCGCCGTGCGCGCCGCCTTGGCCACGCCGCAGGCCTCGACCACGTAGTCGCTGGTGGGGATGGCGCGGCGGCCAAAGCCGCCACCGGCCATCTGCGTATTGACCTTGACGTTTTGCGGCTGCAGGCCCAGCGTCTTGGCGGCGGCCATCGCGTCCAGGCCGGGCATCTGTGTGCCCATCCACAGTTCGGCCTTGTCGCCGTCCAGCTTCACGGTGCAGTTGAGCGGCTCCATCGGCGCATGCGCCAGGTAGGGGAAGACGAACTCGGCGCTGATCTTGTGGGGCGCGCCCGCCAGCGGGGCCATGTCGGCCTGCAGGGCCACGTTGCCCGGCTTGGCGGCCAGTTCGCGGTACTGCGCCAGCAGCGCTTTGGTGTCGGGCTTGCCGACCGCGCTGGTGTCCCATTCCACCTTGAGGGCGTCGCGCCCCTGCTTGGCGGGCCAGTAGCCGTCGGCCACGATGGCCACGCCCTCGCCGCCCCGGTCGGTGGGCACGCGCAGCACGGCCTTTACGCCCTTGATGGCTTTGGCGGCGCTGTCGTCCAGCGACTTCACCTTGCCGCCAAACACGGGCGGGCGGGCCACCACGGCCGTCAGCATGCCGGGCAGACGCACGTCGATGCCGTAGTCCTGCTGGCCGCTCGACTTGGCCTTGGCATCCAGGCGCCCGGTGGGTTTGCCGATCAGGCGGAACTGCTTGGGGTCCTTCAAGGTGACCTTTTCGGGCACGGGCTGCTGCATGGCGGCTTCGGCCAGCGCGCCGTAGCCCAGCTTCTTGCCGCCAGGACCGACGACAAAGCCGTTGCTGGTGCGCAGCGCCGAAGCATTCACGCCCCACTGCGCGGCAGCCGCCGAGACCAGCATGGCGCGGGTGCGCGCGCCCAGTTCGCGGTACTGGGTGTAGGAATTCTTGATGGAGTTGGAGCCACCCGTGAGGTGCATGCCCATCATCGGGTCGGCATAGGCCGCGCTGGCATCGCCGTGCACGCTGCGCACCTTGCTCCAGTCGGCATCCAGCTCCTCGGCCAGGATCATGGGCAGGCCGGTTTGCACGCCCTGGCCAAAGTCCAGGCGGTTGATGGTGACTGTGACCGTGCCATCGGCGTCGATACGCACGAAGGCCGAGGGCTGCTCGAACGGCTTGAGGCCTGCGGGAGCAGCGACATGGCCCTGCGCGCCCGCCACCAGCGGAAACGCGCCCAGTGCAAAACCCGAAGCGGCAGATACCTTGAGGAAGGTGCGGCGCGCCACGCCTTCCAGCGCATCGGATACTCCTGAATTCGTAGCTTCTTGCGCTTTATCCATCAACGCCTGAAGGTGTTTTGGCATGAAAAAATGGGCCTGACTTTGCAGGGCATGAGCGTCGAAGTGCATGGTGTTCTCCTTCCATCAGGCCAGGGTCTT
The DNA here is from genome assembly GCF_058797075.1 of Acidovorax sp. GW823-FHT02H02. Taxonomy (NCBI): domain Bacteria; kingdom Pseudomonadati; phylum Pseudomonadota; class Betaproteobacteria; order Burkholderiales; family Comamonadaceae; genus Acidovorax; species Acidovorax sp. GW823-FHT02H02. The sequence goes on from NZ_JBXAJH010000016.1 coordinate 115,499, forward strand.
GGCCGCGTCGTGAATGGCGGCGCGGATGCGCACATAGGTGCCGCAGCGGCACATATTGCCCGCCATGGCGGCGTCGATGTCGGCGTCGGTGGGTTTCTTCTTGCCTTGGAGCAGCGCGGTGGCGCTCATGATCTGGCCGCTCTGGCAGTAGCCGCATTGCGCCACATCGTGCTTCACCCAGGCCGCGTGCACGGCCTTGCCCACCTTGTCGCTGGCCGTGACGGCCTCGATAGTGGTGATCTTCTGGCCCGCAGCCGCCGAAATCGGCGTGACGCAGGAGCGGATGGGCGCGCCGTTCAGGTGCACCGTGCAGGCACCGCACAAAGCCTGGCCGCAGCCAAACTTGGTGCCGGTCAGGCCCAGCGTGTCGCGCAGGGCCCAGAGTATGGGGGTGGATTCGTCGGCATCCACAGCCATGTCTTTGCCGTTGATATTCAGGGTGGGCATCGTGGGTTCTCCTGGGGGAAAGAGGGAATTCATGGGCGCACGAACGGGGCCGCACAAAGGGCTGCACAAAGGGCCGTGCAATCAACCCGTGCGGCACGTTACGCCTTCCGTGCATCCCTGCGCGCGCACAAGGTTACTTGGCGCACCGACAGGGCCGCCCGATGGCACCCGGGCGTGCACAATCGTACCCATGACCACCTCCATTGCCGACCTTCGCAAGAGCTACGAGCGCGCCGAACTCAACGAAGACGCCTCGCACCCCGCCCCCCTGCAGCAGTTTGACCAGTGGCTGAAAGAAGCCATCAGCGCCGAAGTGCCCGAGCCCAATGCCATGACCGTGGCCACCGTGGGCAGCGACCTGCGCCCCAGCACGCGCGTGGTGCTCATCAAGGGCTACGACGAACGCGGCATCGTCTGGTTCACCAACTACGACAGCCGCAAGGGCCGCCAGATCGCCGGCAACCCCCATGTGGCCTTGCAGTTCCACTGGGTGGAGCTGGAGCGCGTGGTGCGCATCGAGGGTGTGGTGGAAAAGGTCAGCGACGCGGAAAGCGACGAATACTTTGCCAGCCGCCCGCTCGACTCGCGCATCGGCGCCTGGGCCAGCCCGCAAAGCCAGGTGATCTCTGGCCGTGGCGTGCTGGTGGCCAATGCCGCCAAATATGGTGCGCAGTTCATGCTCAAGCCCCCGCGCCCGCCGCACTGGGGGGGCTACCGCTTGAAGCCCGAGCAGTGGGAGTTCTGGCAGGGCCGCAAAAGCCGCCTGCACGACCGCCTGCGCTACCGGCTGGACGCTGGCGAGTGGGTACGGGAGCGCTTGGCGCCCTGAGCTGGTTTACAAACGGGCCGCCAGCAGCAGCGCCACCGGTACCGTGACCAGCGCCAGCGCGGTGGACACCGCAATGCTGGCGGTGACTTCATCCTGCGCCACCCCGTAGCGCTGGGTGAACAGGAACACATTGGCGCCCACGGGCAGCGCCGCCGCCGACACCATCACGGCCAGCGACAGCCCCGACAAACCCAGCGCCCAGCCCAGTGCGCCCAGCACCAGCGGATGCACGATGTTCTTGACCAGGGCAATGCGCAGCGCGGCCTTGAAATGCGTGCCCACGGTGCTGAAAGCCAGCGTGACCCCCACCAGCAGCAGTGCCAGCGGCCCCAGCGCCTGCCCCAGCAACTGCAGCGGCTTGCCAACCACCTCGGGCACCACCAGCCCGGTCTGCGCGAACAGCAGCCCGGCAATGATGGGCAGCGGCACGGGGTGCACGATGCCATTGCCCATGGCCTGCAGCACTGTGCGCAGCATGGAGTGCTGAGGGCCGTCGCCCGAACGGGCACGTTCGCGCGCGGCGGCCAGCTCGAACACCACCGTGGCGGCGGTCAGCAAAATCAGGGCGTGCACCGAGATCAGCGTGAACAGCGTGACCAGCCCGGCCTCGCCAAACACCAGCCCCACCAGCGGCACGCCGATCATGATGGTGTTGCTGAAGGTGTGGGCCAGGCCGCGCGCCGCCGCCAGGCTGCTGAAGCCCTGTACCACCAGCGTGGCGGCAAAGATCAGCCCGGCGGCGGCGAAATACACGGCCACGGGGCCAAAGTCGAGGTCCTGCACCTGCACGGTGCTCATGGTGCGAAACAGCAGCGCGGGCGTGAGCACCATGAACACGAGGTTGGACAGATCCTTGACCGAAGCGGCCCGGATCCAGCCGCGCCGTCCCGCAAAAAAACCCAGCGCAATGAACAGGATGACAGGAACCAGGGACGTGAAGACGGGAGAGTTCAAGGTAGGACGGGCGCAGTGCGCAAAGAGCCGAGGAGAAAGCCCGGCACCCTGGCGCCGGAACTACTTTTTTGATAGCTGATGGTGCTTTCCCATCCAGCGCCAGCGGCTATTTTGTCTTAGAAATCACAGCCATGCGGCCAACAGCGCGCCCCCCGCACCGCAGGCCAGCACCACCGCCCAGGGCGGCGCGCGCCAGAACACCAGCGCCACAAAGGCGGCCAGCGCCAGGCCAAAGTCGGCGCCGCCGTGGATGGCGCTGGTCCACACCGGGTGGTACAGCGCCGCCAGCAGCAGTCCCACCACGGCGGCATTCACGCCCGCCAGCACCGCTTGCGCATGCGGGCTGCGCCGCAGGGGCTCCCAGAACGGCAGGGCGCCCGCCACCAGCAGAAACGAGGGCACAAATATCGCCACCAGGCACACCGCCGCCCCCAGCCAACCGCCCGGCCAGACCTGCATGGACGCGCCCAGAAATGCCGCAAACGTGAACAGCGGCCCCGGCACCGCCTGCGTGGCGCCGTAGCCGGCCAAAAATGCATCGGCCGACACCCAGCCCGGCCCCACCACCTCGGCCTGCAGCAGCGGCAGCACCACATGGCCTCCGCCAAACACCAGCGCACCCACACGGTAGAACGCATCCACCATGGCCAGCAGCGAACCGGGCCACAGGCGCACGGCCAGCGGCAGCAGCACCAGCAGCGCCGCAAATGCCACCAGCAGCACCGCCCCGGTGCGCCGGCGCAGTGGCACATGCAGGCCATCCGGCGCGCCGATGGCCGGTTCTGGCGCTGCCGCCCTGCCCCGCCCAAACAGCCACCAGCCGGCCGCGCCCGCGGCCAGCATCACGCCCACCTGGCCCCACACGCCAGGCACCAGCAGCACCGCGCAGCAGGCCAGCGCCATCAATGTGACCCGCGCCCGCCCCGCGCACAGGCTGCGCGCCATGCCCCATACCGCCTGCGCCACCACGGCCACCGCCACCACCTTGAGCCCGTGCAGGGCACCTGCCGGCAACACGGCATACCCGCCCGCCAGGCCTGCGCCGAACAAGGCCAGCACCAGCGCCGATGGCAGCGTGAACCCCAGCCACGCGGCCAGCGCGCCGGGCATACCCGCCCGCATCAGGCCCAGCGCCATGCCCACCTGGCTGCTGGCCGGGCCGGGCAGAAACTGGCACAGCGCCACCAGATCGGCATAGCTGCGCTCGGTCAGCCACTGGCGGCGCTGCACGAGTTCATCACGAAAGTAGCCCAGGTGCGCCACCGGACCACCAAACGAGGTCAGGCCCAGGCGCAAAAAGATCCAGAACACCTGCCATGCAGAGGTGGGGTCACCGCCGGTGCTGCGTTGCGGCATGGGACGGGCCGGCGCGCTCAAGCCGCCACCTGGACCGTCTCGATCCGGCTCCTGCCGTTTTTCTTGGCCGCATAAAGTTGCTGGTCCACCGCCTCGATGAAACGGGAGGGCTTGATGTGTTCGCCTGGCGTGATGGTGCCAACCCCGATGCTGACGGTGACGCGCTGGTCCAGCGGAGATTGCGCGTGCGCTATCGCCTGCTTCTGAATCAGCCGCTGGCAGCGTTCGGCAACTTTCAAGGCCACCGCGGCGTCGGCTTGCGGCAGCAGCACGACAAACTCTTCGCCGCCAAAACGCGCAACCAGGTCGCGCGGGCCGTCCAGCGCCAGGCTCAGCGTTTGCGCAATCTCGATCAGGCACTGGTCGCCGCGCACATGGCCGTAGAGATCGTTGTATTGCTTGAAAAAATCGATGTCGAACAAGAGGATGGACAGGGGCTGCCCGTTGCTGCGTGCGCTTTCCCATTCCACTTCGAGGCTGGCATCAAACCGGCGCCGGTTGGCAATGTTCGTCAACCCGTCCTTGAATGACAGCGTCTCCAGTTCTTTTTGCAGAACCAGCAACTTCTCTTCGGTCTTCTTGCGTTCGCTGATGTCGAACATGAAGCCAATCAGCGCGTCGGGTTCGCCCTTGTCGTTGCGCACCACATGCACCACATCGCGCAGCCAGACATAGCCGTTGTCCTTGGTCAGCGCCCGGTAGTCGGCCTCGTGATCGATTCCGGCCTGCGACTGGGCCACGCAGAAATTCACCACGTAGTCGCGGTCCTCGGGGTGCATGCGCGCCGCCCAGTCTTCCACGGTCATCCAGCTTTGCGGGCTCCAGCCCAGCAGCGCTTCGATCTGGGGGCCGATGTAGGCAAACTTCTTGGTCGCCCAGTCGATCTTCCACGGAATGGCCTTGGTCGATTCCAGAAGGGTTCTGTAAACCGCGTCGTCGTTGCTGAGGTCACTCACGTCGGACATGCTCCATCCCTCCGGGGTCAATGTTGCTGAAATTATTGCTTACTGAGGTGACGGCATCACACAAGCCCTGCTTCGGTCGATTTCAGGGTGCAAGGGGCTCGCCCCCAGCCACATGCCGCTGCGCAGGCCCTCGGGCCGTTCGCGCGACCACACCTGCGCGCTGGCCTCCCAGGTTTCCTGCTGCACATTCAGCCCGGCATACACGCCATAGCCCGGGCCCGCGCAGATCTCGCCGCCTGCACACAGGCTTTCGCCGGCCTTGATCGCGCCCTGGGTGTGAATGCACTCGCCCGCCTTGATGCCCCAGCCCGCCTCCAGGTGCGCCACACCGGTGATGGCCCCGCCCACCACAATGCCCTGCCCCACCCGCAGGCTCTCGGCACCGGTCAGGTGGCCGCCCACGCGCAGGCCCTTGCCGCACTCCACCAGGCCATGCGCGATGAGGTCCTGCCCCACGAAGCCGCCACCCTTGAGCTGCAATGCGCCGTGGCACACCACATCCCACCCGGCCCGCAGGTCGCCAGCGCAGGCGATGCCGCCCTCGGCCTCCACGCCCCAATCGGCGCGCACATCACCGCCGGCCTGCAGCGTGCCCTGGCTGATGATGCTGCCCGACACGCGAATGTCTTCCCCTGCCACGATGGCGCGCCCCGCACGCAGCCCGCCGCCCGCCCGGATCGAGCGTCCGGCCTGGATCACCGTGGCCACGTCGATGGAGCCGCGCACCTCTACCGTGCCGGCAAACACAATGGCCTCGGCCTCCAGCGCATCCACCGCCAGCACCGCACTGGTCGGCCCGAACTGCGCCAGCAGCCAGCAGGCATCTTCTACGCGCCCAGCGTTGACCAGGGTGTCCAGCGCTTCCTGGTAGCCCGTGCCGTCCTCCACATTCCGGCTGAACCACCGAAACCCGTCCGCACAAGGGCTTTTGGCCCGCAGAAATTTCTTGGTGAATTCCATGGCCATCACTCCGTGCGCAGCGCAGCGGCTGCAACGAAAAGCGCGACGGGCATGGCGCATGAGGCGCAGGTGAACGTCTGGCCACCGGCAAGGTCCTGGGGGAACATGGATGCATCTCCTGAAGGAGCGGCCCGGCGTGCACTACAAAGCCACCGGCCGCCATCGCGCTGGGCGGGTGCCCGGCGATGGATGTTCTGCGCAGATGTGAGGGAAAGAAGGTTTATCGCCGGGCAAAGGAATGTGCGACCGGCTTGTAAGGCCAGATCTCACGCACCACGGCGCCCCCGCCCACGCACAGGCAGCCGCGCAGCGGGCCGGTGTGGAACATGGACGGGGAGTGGGAAGGCATGGGGGCGGATGGTATCAGTGCGGGGGTATCGCACTGGAATAGGTGGGTTTGCAGGGGTGTGAGCGGAGCGCCATGTGCTGCGATTGGCTGTTACGGCGTGAGGGGAAGCAGCCAGGAGCAGGCCGTCAATGGATTCGACAATGGGTTTCCTGAACCGGCAGCATCTCATGCTTCAGCGGCCACGGATCTTTGGTATTGACTCGGATGGCAAGAGATAAGATAAAGAACCCGAATAACGAGGACCAACGATGAAACAGCTTTTAGGGATTTTGGCAGTGGTGAGTACTTTGCTGAGCGGGTGTGCGGTGTACACGCCGAGCGGCGCGGTTGTAGTGGATAGCCCGCGCGGTGGGGGGAACTTCTGTCCACCTGGGCAGGCAAAGAAAGGCAATTGCTGAGAATTCAGCCCCCACAAAAATCCCGCATTTGCGGGTTTTTTGTTGAACCAACGAAAACAAGCTTGTGAAATCAAGCTATTGCTCAGGCGTTGTTCAACTTTCGGCTTGTGGCTGGAGTTGCCTCCCCACCCACTGCTGCTGGAGACGCCGCTGAACTCGGTCAATTCCTGAATCACGAGTAGCCTTCCGCCCCATACGATTTCCTGACGCAGGCGGCGTTAGGCTCCTGCCATGGGCAATAACAATCTCTCGCGCACCATCCTCGCCCTGCTGGCCTGGACCATCGCCTGGATCGGGATGGTCGGGCTGGAAAGCCGGCTGGACCTGGCCAACCTGTCCATGCTGCTGGTGCTGGCCTCGGCGCTGTCCGCCCTTTGGCTGCCCAGTTGGGCCAGCCTGGTGGCCAGCGCAGTGGCAGTAATGGCCTTCAACTGGTTCTTTGTTCCGCCAAGGCTGACCTTCTCCGTGGATCTGCGCCAGAACGCGCTGCTGCTGGTGGCCCTGCTGCTGGTGAACTGGATCATCGCAGGCTTGGTCATTCGCCAGCGCCGTCTGGTCGAGGCCGCGCGCACGGTGGCAGCACGGGAAGCGCGATTGCGCCAGTGGGGCGACATTTTGCGCGATGCCGGGGACCCGGCCGCCCATGCTGCGGCGCTGCGCACAGCTCTGCAGGAAGCCACCGGGAGCGCGGTGGCGGTGTCGGTGCTGCGCGCGTTGGACAGCCAAGCGGATGACACTGCGGCCCTGCAGGTGGGTGAGCCGAACGACGAACAGCGCGCCGGCTTGGCCCTGTGTGTGCGCGATGGGCGTGCCATGGGCGCCGGCAGTGGCCGTTACGACGGGCTGCCCGACGCCTACCTGCCCCTGCGCGGCCGTGGCGTCACCCTGGGGGCTGCATTGATCACGGGCTTGGCCCGTCACCCGCAGGGGCACGAACTGCGCCCCCACCTGCAGGCGCTGTGCGACCAAATGGGCAGCGCCCTGCACCGCTCGCTGATGGCGGCGCAGGAGCAGCAGGCGCGCGATCAGGCCCAGCTGCAAGCCACCCGCAACGCCCTGCTGGCGGCCATCTCGCACGACTACCGCACGCCTCTGGCCTCCATCATGAGTGCAGCCTCTGCCCTGCAGGAACAGGGCGAGCGCATGGACAATGCACAGCGCCAGCTGCTTGCCGCCGGCATCGTCGAAGAAAGCGAGCGACTTGCGCAGCTGACCGACAACACCCTGCAGCTGGCGCGGCTGGATACACCGGCGGTGCAGTTGCGCTGTGACTGGGAGTCAGCGGAAGAGATCGTCGGCGCTGTGCTGCGACGCGCCCGGCGCCGGCCCGAGGGTGCCCGCGTGCGCGCCAGGGTGGAACCCGGTCTGCCCCTGCTATGGTGCGACGCAACCCTGGTATCGCAGCTGCTGGACAACCTGCTGGACAACGGCCTGAAGTACAGCCCGGCTGATACGCAAGTGGAACTGCACGCTGCGAGCGATGGGGAGCACGCGGTGCTAGCCGTGAGCGACCAGGGACCAGGCATCGCACCCGCTTGGCGCGAGAAAGTGTTCGAAGTCTTCCAGCGCGGCGAAATGGGGGCAGCGGGGCCCCATGCGGACGCTGGTCGCGGTGCCGGCGTGGGCCTGGCCGTGTGCCGTGCCATCGCCCGCGCACACCAGGGCGAGCTGCTTTTGCGCCCGGGCGCCGAAGGCGGCTGCCGCTTCGAATGCAGACTACCGCTGCACGGGGAGAGCCCGCCGCCACAGTCGGCACCGACGCCCCAGGAGACCCCGCCATGAGCCATCGCGTCCTGCTGGTGGAGGATGACCGGGTGCTGCGCAGCGCGCTGCGCGAGGCACTGACCATCGAGGGTTATGCATTGCAGACCGCGGCCAGCCTGACCGACGCTCGGGCACAGCTACAGCACGCGCCGCACGGTGAGACCATTGACTTGGTGCTGCTGGATCTGGGCCTGCCCGATGGCGAGGGCCAGGCGCTGCTGGCCGAGTTGCGCCGCAGCAGCAACATGCCCGTCATCGTGATTTCGGCCCGCGAGTCCGAGGGGCAGAAGATTCGCCTGCTGGACGAAGGCGCCGACGATTACTTGGTCAAGCCTTTCGGCATCGGCGAGCTGCTGGCGCGCATGCGCGTGGCCCTGCGCCGCAGCGGCCGCGCCAGCGAGCCGGCGCTGCTGCACTACCGCCACGGCCCACTCGCAGTGGACCTGAAGGCCCGCCGCGTGCGGCTGGCCGATGCCGACGTTCGGCTCACCCCCACCGAATACGCCCTGCTCGCACGACTGGTACGCCAGGCCGGCCAGGTGGTCACGCATCGCCATCTGCTGGCGGACGTGTGGGGCGCCGAGCACACTGAACAAACCCATTACCTGCGCCTGTACATGGGCCAGCTACGCGCCAAGCTGGAGGCCGACAGTGCCGACCCGCAGCACCTGCTGACCGAGCCCGGGGTGGGCTACCGGCTCGCCGAGCCAGACCCCACAGACTGAGGGCAACTCGGGTTGCTTATGCAATCCTGATGTGTGGTGGTGCATCGTGGCAGCCTTGTGCATCCACAGAACCTCCATGCAGCTCCCCGACACCCCCCCCCTGCCCAGTACGGCTTCCCACACAGGCCGCAAGCAGGGCCTCGCAGCCCTCACGCTGGCCGCCATCGGCGTCGTCTATGGCGACATTGGCACCAGCCCTCTTTACACCGTCAAGGAGATCTTTGCGCCGCACACCGGCGTGCCGCTGGACGCACCGCACCTGATCGGCGCGGTCTCCACCATCATCTGGGCACTGATGCTGGTGGTTACGCTCAAGTACGTGATCTTGATCCTGCGCGCCGACAACCACGGTGAAGGGGGTGGCCTGGCGCTGACCGCGCTCGCCGCCCGCGCGGTGGAGCAGCGTCCCGCCTTGCGCCGCGGTCTGCTGCTCCTGGGCGTGTTCGGCGCCACGCTGTTCTATGGCGACAGCCTGATCACCCCGGCCATCTCGGTGCTGGGCGCGATGGAAGGATTGGAGGTCCTGACCCCGGCGCTCACGCCCTGGGTGGTGCCGGCCACGGTGGCCGTCCTGATAGGGCTGTTCCTCATGCAACGGTTCGGCACGGCGGTGGTTGGCCGATTTTTCGGACCGATCATCGTGCTGTGGTTCATCGTGCTGGGCGCCGTGGGCGCCTGGCACATCGCGCAGGAGCCCGCCATCCTGGCGGCCTTGAACCCGCTGCACGCCTGGGAATTCCTGTCCGGCCGCGGCTGGCAGGTCTTCGCAGCGGTGGGCGCCATTGTGCTGGCGCTGACGGGCGCCGAGGCACTGTATGCCGACATGGGCCACTTCGGCCGCAGGCCGATCCAGATCGCGTGGACAAGCTTGGTGCTGCCTGGCCTGGCGCTGAACTACCTGGGCCAGGGGGCGCTGCTGATAGGCGACCCCTCGGCGATCCAGAACCCCTTCTATCGCCAGTTCCCCGAAGCCTGGCTGCCACCAGCGCTGGTATTGGCCACGCTGGCCGCCATCATCGCCTCGCAAGCCGTCATCTCCGGTGCTTACTCGCTGACCAAGCAGGCGATCCAGCTGGGCTTTCTGCCGCGCATGCGGGTGCGCTACACCAGCGCGCGCGAAATGGGCCAGATCTACATGCCGGGCGTCAACTGGGCTCTGCTGGCCGGCGTGCTGGCAGTGGTGCTGTTCTTTCGCAGCTCTTCTGCGCTGGCCAGCGCCTACGGCATCGCGGTGACGCTGACCATGATGATCACCACCGTGCTGACTTACTTCGTGGTGCGCGAAGGCTGGCGCATGCCGGCACCGGTCGCCATCGGCGCCACTGCGTTCTTCCTGGCCATCGACGCGCTGCTGGTCGCCGGCTGCGCCATCAAGTTCCTCGACGGCGGCTGGTTTCCGCTCACCTTGGGCCTGGCGCTGTTCGTGCTGATGAGCACCTGGCGGCGGGGGCGTGAACTGCTGATGGACAGCATCCGCCGCGACGGGCTTTCGCTGCAGGACTTCATCGCCCAACTCGATCCCCGCAGCCTGAACCGCGCCGAACGCACCGCCGTGTACGCCGTGGCCGATCCCGACACCGTGCCGCAAGCCCTGCTGCACAACCTCAAGCACAACCAGGTGCTGCATGCGCGCAATGTGATCCTCACGGTGCGATTCCACGATGTTCCCTGGATACCGATGGAGCGCCGGGTGGACGTGCAGGCTCTGGACCACGGTTTCTGGCGGGTGCAGGTGAACTACGGCTTCATGAACACGCCCGACATACCGAAGGCGCTGGAGCTGACCGCCTCGCACGGGCTGGCGGTGCCGCTGTTCGAGACCAGCTACTTCCTCAGCCGCGAGACCGTGGTGCCCACGCCAGGCAGCGGCATGGCGAACTGGCGTGAAAAGCTGTTCGCCACCATGAGCCACAACGCTGGCGGCGTGGTGGAGTTCTTCCGCCTGCCGGGCAATGCCGTGGTGGAGCTTGGAACGCGGGTGCCGATATGACGGCCGGGTGAGGGTGTAATTGAGACCTGGGCCAAGGTTGTAGCAATCTGGTCAGCAGGTCGCATAAGCTGTCATCGTCGCGAGGATAAATTTTCCTGAACCCGCCGACAATCTGCTCTGGTGACCACATTGTCCGCAACTTGTCCGATAGGCCCTGCGCGGTTTACAGACGAGCAATAGGGAGCCGAAGGGACGATGAGAAAAAATATTCTGAGCGCACTGTCTCCATTCCGAAGTGTCCGGGCCCGTTTCTCGGTGGCCATGGGTGTGCTTGGTCTGGTGTTTGGTCTGTTGCTCACGGGCATCATCGGCTGGCGGACCGAGAGGGATCTACGGGTCGCGGCGCATGACGGCCTTTATTCCATTGCCTCTAGGATTGCGCACCGACTCAATGAGGACCTGGCCAACCGCCACCGCGAAGTGGCAATGATGGCAGACCTGTTGAACAGCAAGCTGTTATCGCCTGATTCCATCGGGCAGATGATTGATGGACTCAAGGGCCGTCAGCCGGTCTACGCTTGGATTGGCCTCGCAGACAGGCAGGGCGTGGTGTTGGCTGCTACGGACGGCCTGTTGCTCGGACAGAACGTCAGTACAAGGCCCTGGTTCAACATGGCTCTGTCGGGCGGGTTTGTGGGTGATCCGCACGAAGCCAAGCTGCTGGCACCGCACATGAAACCCGGAGCGAATGGTGAGCCCACCAGATTTGTCGATGTGGCAGTGCCCTTGCTCGATCAAAACCAGCAAGTGGTGGGGGTTCTGGGGGCCCACTTGTATTGGGACTGGGTCAACAGTGTGGTGCGCAACTCCATCGATCAGCTCGATCGCCTGCGCTCTGTGGAGGTGTTGATTGCGCACAAGAACGGCCACTGGCTGCTGACGCCGCGCCAAGGGATAGCAGCCGACCTGTCTGCGTTGAAAGCCGGGAATGCCAACGGTGAATATGTGATGGCCCGCGAAAGGGTGTCGCCTGTGGCCAGCACCAGCGGTCTGGATTGGACCATCGTCGTCATGGAAGACGCCAAGTACGCCCATGCGGCTATCCGCGAGAGCCGCACCTTCATGCTGCTGTTTGCGGCTGCGCTGGCGGGGACGTTTGCGGCGCTTACTTGGGTGGTCGGTGGCAAGGTGGCCCAGCCAATCGTCAAGCTGGCGCGTGCCACCCAGAATCAGGCGGCATTTGCCGATTACGCCAAAGAGTCCAGCCAGGGCGAAGGCACCGATGAGACGCGCGCGCTGGGCCAGTTCATGCACCAGCTCGCCCACTACGATTCGCTCACCGGCCTGTCCAACCGGAAGGAATTCACAGACCGCATCGGCCAAGCGATGGCGCGCACTGCCTCCACCCACTCTCGCAGTGCGCTGCTGCTGCTTAACATCGACAATTTTGGTATTTTCAACAACATCAAAGGCTACGAAGCCGGCGACCAGATGCTGATTGCCGTAGCCCAGCGACTGCGCGGCCTGCTGGAAGAAGACACAGCGCTGTCTCGCATCAATGGCGACGAATTTGTGATCGTGCTGGAAGGTCTGGGGCGTGAGACGGCACATGCCGTGGCCCAGGCGCAGGCTGTTGCAAACCGACTGCTGCTCAGTTTCGACACGCCGTTTGCCCTGGAAATCGGCACCTACAGCACGCACGCCTCCATAGGCCTCTACCTGATCACACCTGAGCCGCGGCGAGTGAGTGATGCCATTTTGTACGCCGAGCTGGCAATGCGTGAAGCCAAACGACTGGGCAGGAACCAGATCGCGGTGTTCACGGACAGCATGCATGCCCAGCTGGCGGCGCAGGTCAAGTTGAAAGAAGATTTGACGGCGGGCATTCCGAGCCAATTGGTTCTTCTGTATCAACCGCAGGTGGACCGGGAGGGCAAGGTCGAAGGCGCAGAACTGCTGGTGCGCTGGCGTCACCCGGAGAAGGGCCTGGTATCGCCGGCGCTGTTCATTCCCGTAGCGGAAGAAACGGGGCTGATCATGTCTGTCGGCCGTTGGGTGATGGAGAACGCCTGCCAGCAGATCAAACGCTGGGAAGGTGACCCGCGGCTACAGCATCTGCTGCTGTCGGTGAACGTCAGTGCCAGGGAGTTTGCCTCCAAGGACTACGTCTCGCAGGTTGGCAGCATCCTGGCCGAAACGGGTGCCAATCCTGCCCGACTCAAGCTGGAATTGACCGAGAGCGCCTTGGCCACTGATATCGAAGATGTCATCTCCAAGATGTATCAACTCAAACAGATGGGCCTGACTTTCTCGCTGGACGATTTCGGCACCGGTTTCTCATCGCTGAGCTACCTCAGACGCAGGGCCTGTCCGAATTTCTGTGTGTGAGGCTCATTGAACCTTCACCGATTTCGTGAAGCTGGTTGACTATCTTACGTG